>NZ_CP048117.1:425000-725000 GCF_000469135.2 Bacillus sp. SB49 | reverse complement strand
ACCCACAAGGACAACACGGTATAGAAAGGCGTCATCCCCGTACCGTAGTTGGCAATCGGGAACAAGGCGTTCTTACTCAATACGACCGGCTCCTCGAAAAAGCTCTGTTCGGCCTCCGGATCATTTTTCAGAAGCTCGATGATCTCATTAATGTCCGTTTCCCCTTGAATATCACGGATTCGATCCGCCATTTCATTCACTTTGTCGTTGACGTAAGGATACTCATTCAGCATATATTCAAGGATATCCTGACCTTCGGCAATGTTTCCTTCGGTACTGTTCAGTATTTTTTCAATCTCCGGAATAGTCGATTGGGCGTCAGCCAGAATACTTCTCGCATTAGCAAGCGTATTCTTCGCCTTATCTATTTCCGACAATACTTTCGGTTCAATCGAATCATTATATTCTTTCACAAAAGCATCAATCCGGTCCGCGGTATTTTGGGATTTCTCCTGCAGGTCGGCAAGCACAGCATCGATTTCTTCCTGCTTCTCACCCAGCTGCTGTTCGATCTTGCCGCTGTCCGCCTGGACCGTCTCCAAGTCTCCACGAATCGTTTCTATTGTGGCAAGCGCCTGATCGATTGTTTCTGTGGAAACCTGTGGAGCAGGAGGCTGTTCTTCTCCATCTTCTGAATTGTCCCCGGAGTCCGCCTCGGCATTTTGCTGCTGCTCCTCCTGCTGAGCTTTCACTTGCTTCAGAAGCTGCTCTACCTCATTCAGACGTTCCACGGATGCATCCGTCTGTTCACCGATTCGATCCTTGATGGCGTTGACCGTATCCAAATCAAAATCAATGGAGCGCACATCAGTAAGAAACGCATTTACATCCTCTGCTGTCTGCTGGGCAGCTTCGAGATCCTCTTGTACTTGTGGTGCCAGTTCATTTAGTCGTGCCTCTGCATCATCTATGAATCCTGTCGTTTCATCAATGGTGGAAATACCGTCTTTCGTCACTTTCGTGGCTTCCGGAAGCAGAGCCTGCACGTCATTAATGACGTCCACCGCACTCTTCGAATCTTCATAGGAACTGCTGATCATATCATGGATTTCCGGTAAATTCTCTTCCAGTTTAAACACATATTCTTCAAAGCGTTCAATATCCGGAAGGTCCTTCTCAAGCTCTACTCCTAAATCGTTGAACAGCTCTGCAATCGTGCCGTTCACTTCCGATATAAAATTACTTTTCACTTCTTCGACGATGACGCTGGCACCTTTTTCCGTAATTTTCGGTGCGATGGCGTTTACTTTCTCATTGACGTAATATTCGACTTCCGATTTCTCAGGGCTGTCACTGATAACCGTTCCAAGCTTCTCAGAGAAATTCTCGGGGATGACGATAACCGCATAATAATCGCCGTACTCCAGACTGTCCATCGCCTCTTCTCTGTCATCAAAATGCCAGTCCATGCTGTCGTTATCCTTCAGGTTATCCACTACTTCCTGACCAACGTCAATATCGGTATCCCGGACAGTAGCTCCGGTATCCTCATTGACGATTCCGACAGGCAGCTGGTCCGTCTGGCTGTATGGGTCCCAGGATGCTTTAATGTTAAACCAGGCATATAAAGACGGTAGAACGATTAAGCCGCCGATCAGGATCATCGCGACCCAGTTCTTCGATATATTTTTCCAATCTCGGCTGAAAATGCGCCATATGTTCTTCATAAGGATGCTCCTATTCTCATTTCCGTTATTCTTCCCGCTCTTTTAACTTCTTTTTGACATGCTCGAACAAATGGATGAAAGTGGTGACGTCTTCATCCTTCACCCCCTCAAAAAGAAACGAAAAGCTGTCATAAATCAGTTCATCTGCACGGTCTACAATCTCTTCCCCTTTTTTCGTAAGTTGTACGAGTTTGGAGCGCTTATCTTCCTTCGTTTCACTCCATTGAATCAGTTCCTTCTCCATCAACTTCTTTATCCGGTTCGAGATCGCACTTTTATGGACACCTTGTATGTTGCTCAGCCTCCCTGGCGTAAGAGCCGCTTCCACTTTGATGATTTTTAACGTTTGCAGTTGTTGGGAGGATACATTCTTCAAAGGTCCGCTCTCCTCCAGCTTTCTCAAATGTTCACTCGCACCGAAATACACTTCTATGAATAAGTCGATGACTTTCCTCGAATCAGGCATGTGTGTACTCCCTCCATAAAATAGTTCACACCTATAAACTAAAAAAATAGTTTACACCCATGAACTATTTACGTCAATGATTTTATCGTCCACTGATCCAACTATTTTTATGCAAAAAAAAACGACCGGATGGCCGTTCCTTCGAAAAGAAGCTGCTTCCTCACTCGTCTATGCTCTGCTGCATCTTGAGGAGGAGCCTGTCCAGTTCATTCATCTCTGCTTCTGTCATCGTCTGATTGACAACCTCGTTAATTTCATCGGTAACTGCTGTGACTTTCGCTTCAAGCATCCGCCCGCTTTCCGTCAAGTGCAGCTCCAGAGAACGCATGTCGTCAATCCGAAAGCATCGTTCAATATAGCCTTTCTTCTCCAGACTGGAGGCCATTCTGGCAATGTTAGCCTTATCCTTACCTAAGTAATTGGCGATCTGATTCTGGGTCAACCCGTCTTCCTCCCAAAGAAGCATCATGATCAAATTCTGCTCCGGCGCCAGGTTGTAAGGGGCGAGCTTCGCTTTTATGAAGCTTGTCAATTTTAAATCGGTTTGATGGAGTTTTATACTGATGTGGTTCTGAAAGCTACGTTTCATGGGGGCTTTTTACCTTTCTCACGTACGGTGGACGTTATTTTTCAAAAACATAATTATAGGCAGAAAGAATTCCATTGTCAAAGGTATTAATTGGATAACAGCCGAAGAAAAAAATAAAACCCGCAAATGATAAAACCGCCCCTTAGCAGGGACGGCTTTTTATCATAGTCCGATAGAGATATATTTCGTTTCTAAGTATTCTTCAATACCGAAGTGACCGCCTTCTCGACCGAGTCCGCTTTCCTTAAATCCGCCGAACGGTGCTTGAGCCGTAGATGGAAGTCCATCATTTAACCCGACAATACCATAGTCCAATTCCTCAGAAAGACGCATCGCTTTGGAGAAATTCTCTGTGTACAGATATCCGGCCAAACCGAATGGAGACTCGTTTGCACGGCGAATCGCATCTTCTTCATCAGAGAAAGAAGCGATCGGAAGCACAGGCCCGAACGTTTCCTCCTTCATACAGATCATGTCATCCGTCGTATGAACAAGCACGGTCGGTTCAACGAAATACCCCTTATCCGATTGCGAAGATCCGCCTGTTACAAGCGTTGCTCCATTATCCAGAGCATTCTGGATGTGCTTATTGACCTTATCAAAACCGTCTTTATCAATAAGCGGACCGATGTCCGTATCAGGGTCGAGGCCATCTCCCACATTCAGCTGCTCAACAGCGGTTTTCAATTTCTCTGTAAATTCATCCAATACAGATTCATGCACATAGAAACGGTTGGAACAGACACAAGTTTGTCCAGCATTTCTGAATTTTGATGCCACTGCGCCTTCCACTGCCTTATCCAGATCCGCATCCGCAAGAACGACGAATGGAGCCTGACCGCCGAGCTCCAGTGAGATACGCTTCATCGTATCCGCCGACTTACGCATCAAGAGCTTTCCAACCTCTGTCGAGCCTGTGAAAGAAAGTTTACGTACGCGGGAATCAGATAACCATACATCGCTGATGGTTGCAGCATCTCCTGTAAGGATATTAATAATTCCTTCCGGCGCTCCCGCTTCCTGAGCCAGCTCCACCAGACGAATCGCAGTCAGAGGCGTCTGCTCTGCCGGTTTGATCAGGACGGTACAGCCTGCAGCGATTGCCGGCGCCACTTTTCTTGTAATCATAGCTGCCGGGAAGTTCCATGGTGTAATGGCTGCCATGACTCCGACAGGCTGTTTTTGGACAAGAATGCGCTTGTCCCTGCTCGAAGCGGGAATCGTTTCACCGTAGATACGCTTCCCTTCTTCTGCATACCAGGCAAGGAAGCTGTTCGCATAACCGATTTCACCGGCTGCTTCCTTCAGCGGCTTTCCCTGCTCTTTCGTCATGATTTCCGCTAACTCTTCTTTATGAGCTTCTATCAGTTGATGCCAGCGCATCAAAAATTCAGCACGCTCATAGGCGGTCGTCTTCTTCCATTTAAGAAAAGCAGCATGGGCGGCATCCACCGCCTCCTGCGCTTCTTTCTCTCCCGCATCCGGAACGTGATCGATCACTTCCAGTGTGTAAGGATTCGTTACTTCTATCATCTTCTCTGAGGTCCATTCTTTCCCGTTCACAATAAGATTCAACTGGAATACCCCTTTCTAAAGTGCTTTCTTCTGAATAGTAGCATTTTTCTTTTCGTAAGTCCCACGATTCATCTGAATGAAGAAGTACGCACCGATAAGCGCCCAGCCGCCGACCATGATCCACTCATACGGCCAGATAAGAGCAGCAGGCATTCCAGGCAGGTACAAGACGATGAAACCAAGACTAAGTATTAAAGCTAAATACCCGAACACCGGAGATTTACCAGCGCGGAACGGACGCTCCATTTTCGGTTCTTTCTTCCTTAATAGAATAAAGGACATAGCGACAAGGAAGTAGGCGACAACAATGCCAAGGCCACCGGCATCGACAATCCAGACCAGGGCAGATCGCCCAAGGAGTGGAGCAAGCGCAGATAGAATACCGATGAACAGAACGGCGTTGGAAGGTGTTTTATATTTAGGGTGCAGTTTGCCGAACCATTGTGGTATCATTCCTGATTCAGCCATCGCATAAAGAACCCGGCTGCCGCCGATGACAAAGGAGTTCCAGCTCGTGACAATACCTGCTACACCACCGAGAATCAAGATTTGGGCGAAACGTTCAGATCCGAACAAAGCTGCCATAGAATCGGCAGAAGCAAGTTCTGAAACGGCAAGTTCTTCCGGACTCAGCGCAAGGCCTACACCGAGTGCGATCGCCAAATAAAATACAATGGCTGCAATGACAGATATAATAAGGAAGGAACCGATTTTCCGTCTGGGGAGGTTCGCTTCTTCTGCTACTTGAGGAATGACATCAAAACCGACAAATAAGAAAGGAACCATGACGAGCACAGTCATAATGCCACCCGCTCCACCTTCAAATAAAGGCGAAAGGTTGGAAGGTTCTCCGTAGGCAGCGGATCCGAAAATCAGCACAAGTCCGACAGCAACAATCATTAAGGTAAACACCGTCTGCAGAACCGCTGCCTGCTTTAGACCTATAAAGTTGATTGCTGTGATAATGACGGCTCCTAGTGAACCGATGAGTACCCAGTTCAGGTGCACGTCCCAACCGGCAATCGTCCATAGATAGCCGGCCTGGTAGTCAGGAAGCAGGTAGTCGATAACGGTCGGTAGTGCAACTGCTTCAAAAGTCGCTACCGAAATATATCCGAGCGTAATTGCCCACGAAGCAACGAACGATGCTTTCTTGCCAAGTGCCCTGTGGACGTATTCGTGCTCGCCGCCTACTTTAGGCATCGCCGAAGCTAATTCCGCATAATTCAAGCCGACACAGATGACCAGGAATCCACCAATGATAAAGGCAATGACCGCCCCTACCGAACCTGCCGACGTGATCCACGTACCTGAAAGAACGACCCATCCCCAGCCGAGCATCGCACCGAGAGCCAGAAACAACAGATCAAAGGACGATAATACCTTCTTTAATTTCTTATCTTCCATTAAGCATCCCCCCTTTTTTTATACCGAAAATTCCGTCTTCTTTTCCAACACGGACTCCATTGCGTCACGCAGGATATCCAACCCTTCGTTCAATTCTTCATTCGTAATGACGAGCGGCATCAGGAAGCGGACGACATTTCCATAGACTCCTGCACCAAGTACCAGCAAACCGCTGTGTTGAGCTTTTGAAATAATTTCAGACGCAAGTGCTTTATCCGGTGTTTTCGACGTACGGTCTTTGACAATCTCTACAGCCACCATAGCTCCAAGACCGCGGATATCACCGATGCAGTCAAATTCTTCTGCAAGCTTGGTGAACCTGTCTTTAACCGTTGCACCAATTTCGACAGCACGCTCGTTCAAGCCCTCTTCTTCAATGACATCAATCGCCGCAAGGGCTGCTTGACAGGCAACCGGGTTACCACTGTACGTACCTCCAAGTTCTCCCGGACCGGCAGCATCCATGACTTCCTGACGTCCAATGACTCCACTGATCGGCATACCGGCACCCAATGATTTCGAAACCGTGATCAAGTCCGGAGTAATACCAAAATGCTCAGAAGCAAAATAACTGCCCGTTCTTCCGAATCCCGTCTGGATCTCATCTGCTACGAACAAAATACCGTGCTCCTCACAAAGCTGCTTGACCGCATGGACGAAACGCTTCGCCGGTACGATAAAGCCGCCTTCTCCCTGGACAGGTTCCATAAATACAGCAGCGATTGTTTCCGGTGCGACTTCTTTCAGGAAGAAATCATGGAACTGTTCGATCATGAAATCGATATAAGCCTCTTCTGACATTCCCTCAGGACGGCGGTAACTGTACGGGAAAGGAGCCTTGTACACTTCCGGTGCGAATGGACCGAATTCATATTTATACGGCTTTACTTTGCTCGTCATGGACATCGTCATCAGCGTACGCCCGTGGAACGCATTGGCAAATGTGACGATGGCTTGTCTGCCAGTATATTTCCGAGCAATCTTAACGGCATTTTCTACAGCTTCTGCACCACTGTTCTGCAAAAGCACCTTCTTCTTATGAGATCCAGGAGCAAGCTGTGTCAATTTTTCAGCAAGAGCGACGTACGGTTCATACATCATTACATTGAATCCGGTATGAATGAATTTTTCAATTTGATCATGGAGTGCCTCTTTTACTTTCGGGTGACAGTGGCCGACGTTGATCGTACCGATCGCACCTGCAAAGTCGATGAATGTATTACCGTCCACATCCGTGATTTTGGCTCCTTCCGCTTTCTGTGCAAATGTTGGAATGCCGTAGCTTACTGAATCAGGAATTACTTGATGACGGCGTTCCAGCAGCTCGCTCGCTTTTGGACCTGGGATGTTTGTTTGGATAGATACGTGCTTAGACATGTTTAACCACTCCTTTTAATTAATAGAAAACCGATGTTCGTTCAGACAAATCACTCAGTGTCGAGAGCAAATGGTTACGAATTGCTGTCTCCGCTGCTTCAGAATCCCTCTCCTGCAAATGTTCGAATATCACCCGATGTTCGGGAATCGATTTAACCTCATTCATTGGTGTCGAGTAAAATTCATCTCGGAGGATTAAATAACAGTCCGACCACTGATTCAACTTGTCGACTTCCTGTAGAAGGAATTCATTGCCGGATACCTCGGATAAGAACGTATGGATCAAACCATTGACCCGAAGGAATTCCTCGAAATTCTTGGACTTGTAGGTTTCCAGTTCATCGGAAAGTAGAATTTCAAGCTGTTCCAGATGAGCATCATCCAGCTTAGGAACCGCAAGTCTCGCTGCATAAGTTTCTAAAACAATTCTCAGTTCAAAAACGTCCCGAAGCTCTTTGTTGGACGGTTTGTAAACAATCGCCCCCTTATTGGGAACCAGTTCTATCAATTTCTCACTTTCCAATCGCTTGAAAGCAGCTCTTATCGGAGTTCTGCTCATATTTAACTCTTTACTTACCCAATCTTCCGTAATTCGCTGTCCCGGAACAAGCCGTTTCAGCATAATGGCACGTTTCACCTTTTCATATGCTCTCTCTTCACTACTACTCATTTTGCATCCCACCATTGTATTCGAAGATTGTATACAATTTACTTCTAACAACATGTTATCTTAAAATTCACAAAGTTTCCACATAATTTTCTGAATTTAGTGATTATTGCATAAAAATTCATCTGCTTGTCTAGGGCTTTTTACACATAAAAAAAGACCTTCCCAATCAGAAAGGCCTTTCTCTTTTTACCTATTCTGCCAGCGCCTTGCCAGCGATTGAATATGATCAGGAGTCGTACGACAACAGCCTCCTATGATCGTTGCCCCGGCTTCCACCCACCGATCGGACTGCTCATCGAAACGTTGACAGGAACGTTCTCCGTACCAGTCATTCGTGTCGGGATCGTATGTTTCTCCCGAATTCGGGTATAAAATAATCGGCTTATCTGTAAGAGCGCGGATATGGCCGACTGCCTCTGTCGCATCAGGAATCGGAGCACAGTTCACTCCGACTGCTACCACCTGCTCCCTCCCTTCGATCACATCTATACAACGTCTCCATTCCGTTCCATCGCTGATTTGGCTGCCATTCTTCAAGGAAAAGGAAAGCCACGCACTGGCGCCCGGATACTCGCCCAATAATTCCGTCAGTACTTTCGCCTCCTGGAGGGAAGGAATCGTTTCAAAGGCAAGCACGTCGGCACCCGCTTCGATGAGCGCTTCTATTCTGGGACGGTGAAATTCTTTCAGCTGCTCATCCGTGACACCATAGTTCCCGATATATTCTGAGCCGTCAGCAAGGTAGGCGCCATAAGGGCCAACCGAACCTGCAACGACAGGATAAGCTCTGTCATCCGCTTCCCTCCAGACATCCGAGCGTGCTTCCTGTGCCAGGCGAACGGTATCTTTAATTAATGTGCGCGCCTTATCTTCGTCGATCCCCCGCTGCTTAAACCCATCAATGGTTGCTTGATAACTAGCGGTGATGGCAATATCCGCACCATTACGGAAATAATCGGCATGAACCTTACGGATAGCATCCGGATTCTCAAGCAGCACACGGGCGGACCAAAGTGGATCATCAAGGTCGAAGCCGTATGTCTCCAATTCTGTCGCCAACGCCCCATCGAGAATAATCGTTTTTTTTGTTTCCAATAGTTGTTTAATAGGATTGCGCTTGTTGATTTTGTTCGACATGTTCTACTCTCCGTTTCTTCTTGGATTGTGACAGATAATACCCTGCATAACAAAGGATGATGAATGGAATTCCACAATACAGGGCGATCCGCTGTGTCGGATCAAAGGCGATTCCGATGCAGGCGGCAAGACAGAGCAGGAACGATGCGATCGGCACCAATGGATAAAGCGGCGCCCGGTATCCCAGGTCCTCCACCTTGTTCCCAGCTTTCACATAAGCCCGCCGGAAATTAAATTGAGCAAGACTGATGCTCATCCATACGATAACGACTGCAAGTCCTGAAATCGATACCAGCACGATATAGACGGTATCGGGCGCAATGATGCTGGACAACAGAGCCAGTCCCCCACCAAGCATGCTGAATAAGATGGCGTTCAGCGGAATGCCTTTCTTCGTCATTTTCGCGAATTTCGGAGAGATCGTCTTCCGATCCGCGAGAGACCACAGCATACGGGAGGAGGCATATAACCCTGAATTCGCTGCAGACAAAATAGCCGTGATGATGACAAAGTTCATGATATCTGCGGCAAATGGAACACCGACTCTTTCCAAAACGGCAACGAAAGGACTCTCAATGACTCCGGCTTCCGAACTCGGAAGCAGCGCGGAAAGCACAATAATTGTTCCTACAAAGAAAAGAATGAGCCGTACGAGCGTCGTCCGGATGGCTTTCGGGATTGTTTTCGCGGGATCGACCGTTTCTCCCGCCGCAATACCGATCAACTCTGTACCGGAGAATGCGAAGTTGACCGCCAGCATCGTCATTAAGATGGCGAAAGCCCCATTCGGAAACAAACCGGCTTCTGTGAAATTAGAAAAGAACGGAGCTGGTTCAGAATCTGCAAGCGGCACAATACCGAAAATTCCAGCCAGACCAAGTAGAATAAATAGAAAAATAGCGATGACTTTGACAGAAGAAAACCAAAACTCTGATTCTGCAAAAAACTTCACGGTGAATGCATTCAATCCGAAGATCAAAATCGCGAATAAAGCGCTCCATATCCATACACTTATATCCGGGAACCACCGCTGCATCATCAGTCCGGCAGCTGTGAATTCCGATCCCAGCGCCACTGTCCAGGTGAGCCAGTAAAGCCAGGCAACCGTAAACCCCGTTCCCGGACCGATATACTTCGCGGCATAACTGTGAAACGCACCAGTCTCCGGCATATGTACAGACAACTCACCAAGACAGAGCATCACTAAGTAAACGACCAACGCACCAATCAAATAGGCAAGCACCGTCCCGAATGGTCCTGCCTGCTGGATGGTGTATCCGGAACTGAGGAACAGCCCGGTTCCGATGACTCCACCGAGTGACAGCATCACAAGGTGGCGTGTTTTCATTTCTCTTTTGAAGTTCTGTTCCATTTTCTCTTCCCCTCCACTTTCTCTTCATCTAAAAATACATAAAAAAACGCACCCTGGAGCGGGTGCGTTTACCGACAAATAAAAGGAAGCTCCTATCTATCAGGGTTATTCAACACCCGCTGGAATTAGCACAGTGTCTGCATTCAGACCTGTTGCTGAGGCTTCAAAGGGCCAGTCCCTCCACCTCTCTGGATAAGAAATATGTATTTTTTAAATACTCTAACAACGCAAATAAAAAATGTCAACGCTGAATTTTATTCTTACGCTGCAACTTGAATGTTCCGAATATCCTCGAATTTTGTTGTTTCTAGATTCATAGGAACGTATAATGAGAGTGGTTAAAATGGATGAAATTGCCTTAACACTCACGTTCCGTTCCCTTTCTGAGGAGGTGATAGACAATGAAAACCTTCATAAAAATACTAAAAATATCAGGAATCGTCATCGGCTCCATATTCGCACTGCTCGTGCTCATTGGTATGTTCATGCCGGGAGAAATTGATGTCTATGGAGAAGGAGATTCAGAGAAACCCGACAACCTGACTGTATCAATGGATACCTACATCACAGATGAAGACTATGAGCCTACTGAAGTTGCTTTTCTCACTCATACGATAGCTGCGTTAAACGAGATCGACAATCAAAATTGGGGTGCTTTGGATGCCTATTTTTTGTATGAACGGGTTTATGAAACCGCTCTTCGTGACGTTTATATGAACAAAGAAGTCGATCCGGAGCACATCACAGATGTCCATTACACCGTACGGAACAAGCAATTTCAATCTTATTTGGATGAACAGCCGGTGAGCCCGCTCAGCACCGAAACCGATCACGGGGTGGAATGGGCGACCTTCCAATATGATGTGTGGGTAACCTTCTCCTTCGAATTGGAACGGGTCATCACGGATGATGAAGACCGGACATATACCGATCGCTTCGAGGTGCAGGGAGACTACCCTCCACATTGGCAGTCCAGTATGAAGGAAACACACTGGCGCTTGAATTCCTTAATGCTACGCCCTCTAGAAAATGAATAAAACAGGAGATGAAGAGTATGAAACTCAAATCCATCCCGGTTATTCTGCTCGGCCTGCTGTGTTTGACGGCATGCTCCAACGTAGTGGATGCAGTCGGGGATCAATACCCAATGGAGGATATCGTATACGATGATGTGGGCAACAAATCGGAAATCTTCCGCGCTTATGATCAGAAGCCGGAGAAAGTGGCGGCCGGCATCACCGACTCTGAAGAGGCCGTACATAAAGCCTCCAAAGACGGTCGTGATTTAATGCTCTACGACGATTACCTCGTGCAGGTCTATCAGGACACCCAGAAAGAAGAAGATACCATCATCGAAGTATCGGATAAAGAATTCGTCCGGAACAATTATGATAGTGATTTCTTTTCGGACTACGGCATAGAAGAGGAAGCAGAAGAGGTTTATGCTATGGACCTCGATAACCGCGGCGGCTTCTTTTATACAGGGTATATCGGCGGCAGCGGCGGAAGTTATGTGAAAAATGCCGGGAGCAGTCCATCCGTACGCCAGTCATCCAGCACATCCTCCGGTGTCCGCGGCGGCGGCCCCGGAGCAGGAAAATAACAAAAGAACAGGAGCGAAAAACCATGTTTGAATTCGATATTTCGGAAGTACTGAATGTTTATGACCTTCTATTGACCTTGCTGTATTGGATCGTCATGCTTGTCCTGGCAGGAATTTGTATGGCCATCTTTGAAAAATTCACCCCTTATAACGATAAAGAAGAGCTGCTGAAGGGCAACGTCGCTGTCGCTTCTCAGTTCGCCGGGAAGTTGATCGGTCTAGGTATCATTACAGAATCTTCTATTGCCCACAATTTAAGTATTTGGAGCGCCTCTATCTGGATCTTCATCGGCTTTCTATTGATGATTGCCGGCTACTATTTGTTCGAGTGGATCACTCCGTTCAAAGCGGAAGAGGAAATAAAGAAAAACAACATCGCTGTCGGCCTTGTAGCGGCATCTGTCAGTATCTTCATCGGTTTTGCCGTAGCAGGAAGCATTACATAAGAAGAATAAAGGAGGACCAACCGTGAACGCACAAAAGTATCTTTATCTGTCATCAGGAATCGTTTCAATCTGCGGAATCGTCTTCCAAGTTCTTTATGGTGCTGCAGGCAGCTACTTATTCGGGGACAGCGTTCTTTATTACTGTATAACCATCGGGCTGTTCATGATGGCCATGGGAATCGGAGCAGCCCTGAGTGAAAAACTGAAGAACTGGCTCGTCACCCGCTTCGTTCAGGCAGAGTACTTGATCGCTCTCGTCGGGGGCTTTTCCGTCTTTGGATTGTTTTTTTTCACTGCTTACTTCGATGACGGCGTTGCCCAGATCTACTTGTACACCGTCATATCTTTGACCGGGTTTCTGACAGGTCTGGAGCTCCCGATCCTGATACGAAGGGTTCAGGAAATCCGTGAAGATATAAGTAAAAGCACAGCGAGGGTGCTGTTTTTTGATTATGCCGGCAGTCTGATCGGGTCCGTAGGATTCGCTCTCGTCCTGCGTCCTCTGCTCGGTCTGATCAATACTGCCTTTTTCATTGCCATGATCAATGCGATTGTCGCTCTGTTCATCACATTAAGGTTCCGAAAAGAGATGTCCAGGCCCAAAGTCCACCAAGCGGCCGGCTTCCTCATTCTCCTTCTGCTTGTCGCGGGATTCTTATTTGGAGAGAAGTATGCCAGTGTCTTTGAGCAGAAATCTTACGCAGACCCGATCGTTTACACAGAAGAAACAAAGTATCAGAAGATCATTTTGACCAAGGAACCGGGAGATGTACGGCTGTTCTTGAACGGACAGCTGCAGTTCGCAGAAAGTGACGAGTTCCGTTACCACGAAGCGCTCGTCCACATTCCGATGGCGCTTGCCGATCAAACGCGCTCGGTTCTGATTCTCGGTGGAGGCGATGGTCTTGCTGTCCGGGAAGTATTGAAGCATGAAGACGTGGAACAGATTACCCTGGTCGACCTCGACCCTGCCATGACGGACCTTGCCAACACCAACCATGAGCTGCTCCGACTGAATGAAGGTTCCTTGAAAGATAGCCGTGTTCAGGTCATTCATGAAGATGCCTTCCAATACTTGCGCGATTCTAAGGAGCTTTATGATGTTATCCTTGGCGATCTGCCGGATCCCAACGATGAAGGCCTCAACAAGCTGTATACGAAGGAGTTCTACTCCCTTGTACGGAACCACTTGTCACCAGGCGGGAAAGTGAGTATTCAATCAACGAGTCCGGTTTTTGCGACCAAAGTGTACTGGACCATTAACAAAACGGTACAAGCCACAGGCCTTGAAACCGCCAATTATCATCTAGACGTTCCAAGCTTCGGAAACTGGGGATTCACTCTGGCCTCCCGAGAGCCTATATCCATTGACAAGTTGGGTTTCGATGGACTTGATTTAAAATTTCTCAATGAGGAAGTCGCCCCTTCTCTATTTGAGTTTGGTAATGACACGGACGAAGTCATTGAAGAGAAGGGAAAGACATTCGATATCCCCGTCAACAGTCTCAATCGTCCAAACCTGATTCAGCTGTATCAGGAAGCATGGGAAAATTACTAAGATGCTGCAAAAAAGCCAGCCCGGGAGGCTGGCTTTTTTGATTCATGCTTTATTCATTTGACGTCTGCGAAACAACAGGATTCCACCGGCACCGGCTATTACGGCACCGAGCACTATCCCCGCCGGATAAGCTGCACTTGTATCCGCAAGCTCTCCGCCTTCTTCTGCTTCAGAGGACTTATCCATGAGCTGGAAAATGTTTTTGGCATGATCTGTGTTATCTATTTGACCGGTGAACAAATCTGCACCGGGTCCATAGGCATAAACAGGAATGTCTTCTCCTGTATGGCCATCCGTCGTCCATCCAGTTCCAGATCTTTCGTTGAAGATAGCTTCAATACTGTTGTCTACTTCCGTCACTCGATCATCGCCGGATGCGGACTCTATCGCTTTCTCAACAGATGCGATTTCTTCTTCTGTCACATCAAACCCGATATTATCCTGCAGGGTCTTCTCCACGTCTGCTCCATCTTCCACGATTTGGCGAGCCATATAGTCAGGCGTATGTTTCGCCGCTTTGACAGGTTCTGCATCCCAGTTGTAAGGACCACCTGCCCCTACTGTCATGCCTCCTGTAGAATGGTCGGCGGTCGTAATGACAAGCGTTTCCCCATCTTTCTGAGCGAACTCAATTGCTTTCTTATGAGCCTTTTCAAAGTCTTCCACTTCACTCATAGCCGCTACAATATCATTATCATGACCTGCCCAGTCTACTTGGCTTCCCTCCACCATCAGGAAAAACCCTTCGTCGTTTTTACCCAAAGTATCCAACGCTTTCGTCGTCATTTCAGCCAACGAAGGTTGTTCTTTAGGCCGGTCGATGGCATAATCCAACCCAACTGGTGCGAACAGGCCTAGAAGTTGGTCTCCATCCGCAGCTGCCAGCTCATCAGCTGTGGTTGCATAATCGTATCCATCCTTTTTGAATTCCTCTGTCAGATTACGGTCTTCCCGAGCAAAGAAGTCTGTTCCCCCGCCGAGCAGGACATCGACTTTATGTTCACCATTTATTTTTTCATCATAATAATCATCAGCAATTTCATTATAATTTTCCCGGGAAACGTTGTGTGCGGCATAAGCAGCCGGTGTCGCATGGTTAATTTGAGCCGTCGCTACAAGTCCAGTGGATTTACCAAGCTCCTTTGCTTCCTCCAACACCGTTTTGGTCTCCTTATGCTCCAAGTCAACGCCGATGGCACCGTGATAGGTTTTCACACCGGAAGACATAGCCGTACCGGCTGCGGCAGAATCGGTAATGCTTTCTTTTTCATCTTCTGCGCCTCCATCGTAGTACTTGTCCAATGACGATACATCATGCATTCCAACTAGATATGGATCGAAGAGATTACTTTCGACTTCCATCGTCTCTGGATTATCTTTCATATACCGATGGGCGGTAGTATACGAAGTACCCATTCCGTCACCAATCATCATAATGATATTCTTAGGCTTTTCAACCTTCTGTTCCTCAGCGTTTATGTAGTTGGCGGACGAACCAAAAACCATAGCCGACACCGCAGCTGCCATCATCCATTTATGCACTTGCTTGTTACCCATAGTACAACCCTCCATATGTATTGTTTTCCCATCCCCCATACTAGGGTTTGATTGTAAATAGAAAAATAACCGTCTGTTAAAACATCGTAAAAAAAAAGAAGCATGTAATTAACTACATGCTTCTTGCAATAGATACCTATTTACGTCCCACAAAAGGTCTGATAGGGTCCGGGCGGGACAGGGATCACAGCGTATTCGATTTGTTCCTCTGAATAAGCGTAGGGATCAGAAAGGAGACGGATGAGTTTCTTTACCGGACCGTAGTCCTCTTCCGATACGGCCGCAGCCAACGCTTCTTCTACAAGGTGGTTACGCGGAATAAGAGCGGGATTTGTCCGCTTCATCGTTTCATATGCTTCCGTCTTGGATGCTGCCTGGCTGTCCAGGCGAGCCTGCCACTGTTTATACCACTGCGTGAAAGCAGTGGTGTCACTCAAAGAGGACTCCTCCATCCTATCCTGTGTTAATAAGCGGAACGTTTCCGTGTAATCGGCTTTATTCTTCTCCATAATATCAAGCAGGTCCTCAATTAAAGGCTCATCCTGCTGCTGATTCTCAGTCAGTCCAAGCTTGGAGCGCATTCCATTGAGCCAATGCTCCTTAAACAGCGAGCCAAAACCACTGAGGATCTCCTGGAGCTCTTCGACTGCTGCTTCCTGCTTTTCGTCAAGGAGAGGAATCAATGTCTCTGCGAAACGGGCCAGGTTCCACATCGCGATAGCCGGTTGATTCTTATAGGCATACCGGCCGCTTGTATCAATCGAACTGAAAACGGTATCCGGATTATAAATATCGAGAAACGCACATGGACCATAATCCATTGTCTCTCCACTGATTGTCATATTATCCGTATTCATGACGCCGTGCACGAAACCGACGAGCTGCCACTGGGCAATCAGCTGCGCCTGTCTCCGGACCACCTCTCTATAGAAACCGAGGTAATCTCCTGCTTCCAACTCTGGAAAATGGCGCTCCGTCGCATACTGTACAAGCACTCGAAGATGTTCGGCATCTCCTTGTTTTGCTGCATACTGGAATGTACCCACGCGCAGATGGCTGGCTGCTACTCTTGTAAGTACAGCTCCGGGCCATTCTGTCTCCCTCTGCACCGTTTCACCAGTCGTAACAACAGCCAGGCTGCGGTTCGTAGGCACTCCCAGTCCATGCATCGCTTCACTGATCACATATTCCCTGAGCATTGGTCCAAGCGACGCCCGTCCGTCTCCTCTCCGGGAATAAGGAGTCGGACCGGCCCCCTTCAATTGAATATCGCATCGCTCTCCACCCGGAGTCATCTGCTCCCCTAAAAGGACGGCCCGTCCGTCACCGAGCATGGTAAAATGACCGAATTGATGACCGGCATAAGCTTGGGCTATAGGTTGAGCACCCTCAGGTATCTCATTACCTGACAGCTGCTCTGCATGTATATCATGCAGTCCAAGAATTCCTCCCAGCGGTTCATTGTATAGGACCAACTTCGGGTCCGCCACCGGTGTCGGGGCCTGCCGGGCATAGAACACCCCGGGAAGTTTTGAGTAGCTGTTAAAAAGATTCCAACCTGCTTTATCGGAATGTGTCATGTTATCTCCTTTATAAGTGTGTCCTACGTTACTTATCATTCGTATGCCCATCCTAACATACCCCAATAAAAAAAGCGCACCCTTGGAGGTGCGCCTGTTTCCTTAAAACTCTTCATAGACAGCAGGATCCTGGTCGTTCATTCGACCATCCGGAACGGACAAGGAGGAAATCTTATTCATTTCCGTATCCGTCAGAGAAAAGTCGAAGATTGCACAGTTTTCCCGTTGACGGGTCGGTGAAGTTGAACGTGGAATCGCTATGGCCCCTAACTGGTAATGCCAGCGGAGGACGACCTGCGTCACCGATTTGTTATAATGGGAGGCGATTTCCTGTAACGTTTCTTCCTCCATCACTTTTCCGGCTCTTGCAAGCGGACTCCAGGATTGAGTCGCAATCGTATGCTCTTCATGGAATGCCCTTTGTTCTTCCTGATTAAAGAAAGGATGAAGTTCCACCTGATTGATACTAGGAAGCACTCCCGTTTCCTTCTTCAGACGTTCCAAATGTTCGGGCAGGAAGTTACAAACACCGATGGAGCGGACAAGCCCCCATCTCTTTGCATCAATCAACGCCTGCCAAGCTTCTACATACATGTCCTGCTTCGGGTTCGGCCAGTGAATCAAATAAAAGTCATAATAATCCAACCCCGCGCGGTAGAGGGATTCCTGGATTGTCGTGAGTGCTTTGTCATACTCGTGGTATCTGCCTGGAAGCTTGGAAGAAATCAAAAGCTGATCCCGCGATACAGAAGAGCGTCGGACAGCTTCTCCTACAGTTCCTTCATTTTCATAATTGTACGCACTGTCGAGCATCCGATAGCCTGCATGAATGGCGCTCCCGATTGCTTCCGCTCCCTTATTGCCGTTCAGTTCATATGTACCGAAACCAAGTGCCGGCACTTTCATTCCATCATTCAGTGTTATTTCAGGAAAGCCATTACTCATTACCATCTACTCCCTTCCATTTTAAACCACCATATCACCCACAAGAAAATATATCCAAAATAATGCATCCGTCTCTGCCGTTGAATGTGCTCAGGAAGTACAATAGATTTTTCTCGTTAAATCAATAAAACCGCTTAACGGAACTGACATCCACTTCTCTTTATGCCATGCTATCTGCGTGTATAGGGGAGGCATGTCCTTTGTCCAGGGAAGTTCGACCAACCGTCCCTCCCTGATCTCTTTCTCTACTACCATTTCTGGAAGTGCAGCCAGCCCCAAGCCCGCAACGGCACACTGCTTGATGGCTTCTATGCTCCCAAACTCCAACAGGTTGGACAAAGAATATCCGTCTTGGTGAAACGAGTGTTCCAACAGCTCCCGGTAAGAGCAGCCTGACTCGGTCAACAGAAATGTTTCGTCTGCTAATTCATCCACTCCTACCTTCTTTTTCACAGACAAAGGATGATCTGCAGCAGCCACCACCATCAGCTTTTCCTCCCGAAGGGCTTCGGTCACTAAGTGATCTGCTGATTTTTCTTGATCTAACAGAACAGCCACATCCAGCGTCCCGTTCCTTATTTCTTCCCTCACTCGCGCTTCGGAGTGGGCCGGCTTGAATATTACCTTCACTTCAGGGAAGTGTTTTCTGAAGGCAGACAGCACGGGAGGCAGGCGATAGGTGCACTGACTTTCCTGTGCACCTATGACGAGCGTCCTCTGTAATTTATGCTCATCACCCACAACAGCCTTTGCTTCTGCATATATTCGGACAAGCTGATCCGCGTATTCCTTGAACCGATGCCCTGCGTCTGTCAGGAATAGTCTTCTTCCCAAACGCTCAAACAAAGGCTGACCCAGCTCCTCTTCCAATGCTTTTATCTGTGCCGTTACACTTGATTGAGCAAAATTAAGCTGCTTCGCCGTCTTTGTAAAATTCAGCATCTCAGCCGCTGTTATAAATGTCCGCAACTGCTTGAAATCCATCATCATTCTCCTTAATCATAAATTCCGATCGTTTCAATCATAATAATCCGTTTTTATGTTCAACACATTCATTATACACTGGAAACGGAATATACAAGGAGGGAAGTATCATGAAACTTGCCGTTATATACGGTGGAGGACGCAGGGAAGGAAATACCAGGTATTTAACAGAACGCATCATTGCCGGTATGAAGGTGGACCGGATGGAAGTAGACGCCCACCATATTCTGCCGGTCATAGACGGACGTCACGCTGCAGAGGGATTTCCATCTGTACAAGATGATTATGATGGACTGATGAGACGTGTCATGGAAGCAGACATTCTACTCTTCGCCACCCCCATTTATTGGTACAGTATGACCGCTGCCATGAAGCTCTTCATTGATCGTTGGTCGCAGACGATGAGAGATCCGGCTTTCCGTGATTTCCGGACAAAAATGGCTGAGAAACAGGCATACGTCGTCGCTGTCGGAGGGGATTCTCCTCGCACGAAAGGTCTTCCAATGATCCAACAGTTCCAACATATCTTTGATTTTGTCGGTCTCCCCTTTGCTTCCTATCTAATCGGAGAAGCAAACAAGCCCGGCGAGATCACCACAGACAAGCAGGCACTCTATCAAGCGGATCTATGGAACGAAACGTTCAAACAGATTCTGAAGTAAACCATGATTTCTAAACAGATAAAACACACAAAAAAGACCGCCTGGATATTCTCCAGGCGATCTTTTTGTTTTTGTATCATTGATCCAACAAGTGACAAGCAGCCGTTTGACCAGTTCCAGACGTCTGAAGCTCCGGAACCTCTGCCTTACAGCGATCAAAGGCAAATGGACACCTCGTATGGAAAGGACATCCGGAAGGTGGATTGGATGGACTCGGGAGGTCTCCCTCCAGAACGATCCGTTCCCGTTTCGCTTTCGGATCCGGTACCGGTACGGCAGACAGCAGCGCCTTCGTGTAGGGGTGCTGCGGGTTTTGGATGACCGCATCCCGCTCTCCTACCTCCACCAGTTTCCCTAAATACATGACGCCGATCCGATCGGAAATGAAATCCACAACGCTTAAATCATGAGCGATGAACAAATAAGTCAAATCCAGTTCCTGCTGTAAATCCTTCATCAGGTTCAACACTTGCGATTGAATGGACACATCGAGTGCAGAAACCGGTTCATCCGCAATAATGAGCTTCGGATTGACGGCCAGAGCCCGTGCGATTCCAATCCGCTGTCGCTGTCCCCCACTGAACTCGTGCGGATAACGATCGGCGAATTTCCTGGACAAGCCGACCGTGTCCAACAATTCGTTTACTCTCGCATCGATGGCCGGTCCCTTAGCGAGCTGGTGAACGATCAATGGCTCACCAATAATTTCCCTTACCGTCATTCTTGGGTTCAACGAGGCATAGGGGTCTTGAAATATCATTTGAAAGTCTTTGCGCGCCTGTTTCAGTTCGCCACCCGAAAGCTGGTCCATCCGCTGTCCATCAAAGGTGACCGTGCCCTCCGTCGGGGTGAGCATCTGCATAATCATTCGTCCGGTCGTCGATTTGCCACAGCCGGATTCGCCGACAAGACCGAATGTCTCCCCTTTTTTAATATCGAAAGAGACTCCGTCCACCGCTTTTACCACTTGACGGGATTGCTTCCTGAAACCTTTCTGGCTTACGAAATGCTTTTTCAGTCCTTCTACCTGCAGTAAGGATTGATTCATGATGACACCTCCTCCTCATGAAGCCAGCAGCGATTCTCTCCGTTGAACAGAGGCGGCTCTTCTTTCCAGCACCGTTCAAAGGCGAACGGACAGCGGTTAGCGAATTTACATCCCTCAGGCCGGTCCTCTACAGTAGGAACCTGACCCTGGATAGAATCCAGCCGATCTTTTCTTTCCCCAAGCTTCGGAATCGACCCGAGTAATCCTTGTGTGTACGGATGCTTAGGATTTTCAAAAATGTCGATGACGTTTCCCTGTTCTACGATTCTTCCTGCATACATGACGGCAACTCTGTCACACATTTCCGCAATGACACCAAGATCATGCGTAATGAACAAGATAGACGTATCGTGCTCTTTTCTCATGTTCCTCATCACATCGAGAATTTGAGCTTGAATCGTTACATCGAGCGCCGTCGTCGGTTCATCCGCAATCAGCAAATCCGGGTCACACGACATAGCCATGGCAATCATTACGCGCTGACGCATTCCTCCTGAGAGTTGATGGGGAAACTCCTTCATGATTTCCGCTGCTCTCGGAATACCGACCTGTCCCAGCATAGAAACAGCATGACGCTTCGCCTCCTGCTTCGTGAGAGACTGGTGTTCCAGAATCGCTTCCACTAATTGCTTGCCTATTTTCACAACAGGATTCAAGGAAGTCATCGGCTCTTGAAAAATCATCGACATACGGTTTCCACGCAATTTACGTTTCTCCCTGGTGGATGCTTTCGCTACATCCTTCCCGTCAAAGAGTACTTCACCGCCGACAATCTCCCCCGGTGTATCTTCCAGCAGCTGCATAATGGATAAGGAGGTCACACTCTTACCGCTCCCGGACTCCCCGACAAGGCCGACGATTTCCCCCGGATACAGCGTAAGATCGATTCCTTCTACAGCTGGAATCATCTTTCCGTCCACCCGGAAGCTTGTGTGCAGCTGATTAATAGTTAAAATTGGCTCTGTCATTTCGTCTTCCTCCTTAATCACGGATTTTCGGGTCGAGCGCATCCCGTAATCCATCTCCTAAAAGATTGAAAGCAAGAACGGTCAAGAAAATTGCAAGCCCCGGAAAGAACGTGACATGCGGAGCATCATTCAGATAGTTACGCCCGTCACTAAGCATGGCTCCCCACTCCGGTGTGGAAGGATCAGCCCCAAGACCGAGAAAACTCAGCCCCGCAGCGATCAAGATTGCTGAACCGATCCGCATCGTGAAATATACAATCAGCGTCGAGACAGTCCCCGGGAAAATATGCTTCCAAATGATCCTCCAGCTGGATGCACCGATAGACTGCGTCGCCTCTACGTAAAGCGTCGATTTAATAGAGAGCGTGGTGCTCCGGATGATCCTCGCAAAGACCGGCACACTGAAAATGGCTACAGCCATGACGACATTAAACAGCCCCGGTCCGAGAATAGCGATAATTCCAATGGCAAGCAGCATCCCCGGAAAAGCGAGCAGGACATCCATAATGCGCATAATGGCATTATCGATCCACTTACCGAAATAGCCGCTGATGATACCGAGAGCGGTACCGACAACTGCACCAATTAAAACAGAAGACAGTCCGACGGCTAATGATATTCTCGCTCCATGAAGAATCCGGCTGAAAATGTCTCGACCGAAATCGTCCGTTCCAGCAAGGTGATCCATGGACGGAGAAGACAACAGTTGATTATAATCCGGTTCATTGGGTTCATATGGAGCAATATACGGTCCTAAGATCGCAATAAGAAACAGGAATAAAAGGAAGATTCCCGCAAAAAAGGAAACCTTCTGTTTCTTAAATGATTTCCAAAACTGCCGGAAGGGCGTCACTCTTTGCTCCGTCTGCTGTTGTTCTGCTGATTCCACCATTACGACCCCTCCTCATAACGAATTTTCGGATTCAAGAAACCGTACAAGAGATCTACAAGCAGGTTGATCAATAGAAATTCAAGAGAGAATAATAGAATTTCCGATTGAATGACCGGGTAATCTCTAGCAGTAATAGAGTTGATCAGAAGTCTTCCAAGCCCCGGCCAGCTGAAGATCGTCTCGGTTATAATGGATCCACTGAGCAGGAATCCGAATTGGAGTCCAGACATGGTCACTACGGGAATTAAGGCGTTTCTAAGTGCATGCCCATTAATGACTTTGAACTCTGACAGTCCTTTGGAACGGCCGGTACGGATATAGTCTTCTTTTAAAACATCCATCAGCGAGGACCGCGTAAACCTGGCGATAATGGCCGCCACCCCTGCTCCGAGTGTAATCGATGGAAGAATGTAAGATTCCAACCCTCCGATGCCGCCTGTCGGAAACCATCCGAGCTGGACAGAGAAGACTTGGATCAACATAAGTCCCAGCCAAAAGGAAGGGATGGATACACCGGAAACGGCAAGGAACATGGTGAGATGATCCTGCCAGCGATTACGTTTGACTGCTGAAACTACTCCAATAAGAAGGCCGAATAAGAGCGCCCAGAACATGCTGGCAAGCGTAAGAGTAAGTGTTGGACCAAAACGCTCCTTCAGCATATCCAGAACAGGTTCACCGCTGACGATCGAGGTGCCTAAATCTCCTTGGAACAGATTTGCCATATAGTTCAAATATTGTTGATAAAGGGGCGCATCAAGACCATATTTCACACGGATATTCTCGATTTCTTCCAAAGTGGCGTCCGCTCCGGCTATCAATCTGGCGGGATCCCCCGGTATCAAATGCACGAACAGAAATGCAATGACGGAAATGATGAAAAGCAGCGGAATCATACTGAGAATCCGCTTGATACTGTATTTAAGCATATTCTCCCTCCTTCATTTTTCGTTTCCTTCTCTTAATCAGTAAAGAGGCTGAGCGCTGTCCGCGCTCAACCTCTGGAAGTTATTCTGATACGATTTCAGCGTTTTTCAAGTCCAGGACTCCGGAAGATAACATAGTAATCCCCTTCACGTAATCCTGATGAGCATAGAGCAGGTCAGGAACCGCAAGGAATACCCAAGGTGCATCGTTCCAGATCATTTCCTGCGCCTCTGCATAATACTCTGCACGCTTATCATCATCGGCTGTATTTAATGCCTTCTGCAACAGCTCGTCTACCTGATCGTTCTTATAATAGGAAGTGTTATAAGACTCCGGCGGGAAAGATTCTGAGCTGAATAACGGACGAAGTCCCCAATCTGCATCGGCTGTTGAAGGAGACCATCCTCCGTTGTAAAGCTCGAGTTCCGTATCTTCCGGCTTCTCGACACCCCAGATGTTGTCTCCAAGTGTACCGCCTTCCATAGGGACGACGTTCAGCTTAATACCGACTTGGCTCAACTGCTGTTTATAGAACTGCATCATCTTCGTCTTGTCAGAACTTGTACCGCCCCAGATCGTCGTTTCAAATCCGTCCGGATAACCGGCTTCTGCAAGCAGCTCTTTCGCTTTCTCCGGATCATATTCATAGACTTCCTGACCAGAGTAGTGTTGTGTATCAGGTGCAATGGAAGACTCGGCAACAGTCGCATAGCCGTCATAGATGACATTGACATACGCTTCTTTGTCGATTGCATAGTTGATGGCTTGACGAACTTTTGGATCGTCAAACGGTTTCTTCATGGTATTCATAGAGAAATACTTAACGACAAGAGACGGCTTGTTCTCCACCGTTACACCTGCTTGATTCTCTAATGTATCCACCTGGCTTGTAGAAACAGGGAAGACGAAATCCGCTTCGCCTGTCTGAAGCATTGCGGAACGAGAGCCGCTTTCAGGAACCGGTTTGAATACAAGCTGGTCCACTTTGGGAACTTCCGGATCCCGGTAATCATCAAACTTCTCTACAGTCAGGTGATCCCCGCTCTTCCATTCTTTGAATTGGAACGGGCCTGTTCCTACAGGATTGCGGGCAATCTCCTCTTCGCTTTCTGAAATCGATTCCGGACTGATCATTGCTGCAGCCGGATGGGCGAAGTTGTTCGGCATGGCGCCAAACGGCTCTTTCAATGTAACTTTCACTTCGTATTCTCCGAGAACTTCTGTGCTGTCGACAAGCTCGAATAGAGAGCTTCTCCGCAACTGACTGTCAGGGTCGGCAAGCCGGTCGATATTCGCTTTGACCGCTTCCGCATTGAAAGGCGTACCGTCATGGAAAGTGATGCCTTCTTTCAGTTGGAAGGTAAACTCCGTAGAGTTCTCATTTGCTTCATAGCTTTCTGCTAATACCGGCACGATGTTCAAATCTTCATCGAACCCGAGCAACCCTTCGTACACAGCGGACTGCGCCGAATAGGACTGGTTGTCGTTCGTATCATGCGGATCCATGCTCGTGAAGTTGCCGTCTACGGCAATGGTCAAACCTTCTTCCTTAGAAGGCGCCTCCGCTTTTTTACTGCTGTCTGCTGTTCCATTCCCGTCTCCTTCTCCGTTACCGCATCCGGCGATAACAAGGACAAGGAGAAGGGAGAGAACCGGTAAAAAACGTGATAATTTCAATTTCTTTTCCCCTTTTCTCCGTTTTTTCTCTTGAATTCCTACTAACATCTTCCGTATAATTCGATAGTATGGAATCCATACCAGAATACTAGGATTTTAGTACAGAAAAATCTTTATGTCAAAGAAAATTTTATATAAATAGGAAGACAAAGGAGAAAAAATTACAAATGAGACCACTCATAGGCATATCAGGAAGTATTATAATCGACCAGGGCGGGCGGTTTCCAGGCTATGACCGCGCCTATGTTAACAACGATTACGTCCAGTCTGTCCTCCGCGCAGAAGGTATTCCATTCATCCTTCCCGTGCTGGAAGATGACGAAGCGGTTAAAGCACAGGCGCAGGCAATGGACGGCCTTATCCTTTCCGGGGGACACGATGTCCAGTCTCTTCTTTATCAGGAAGAGCCGTTACCGAAGCAGGGATCTCCCTTCCCTGAGCGGGACCATTCAGAGGGAGTGCTGGCAGTAGAAATGATCCGGCAGGGTAAACCTGTATTTGCCATCTGCAGAGGCGTGCAGCTTTTAAACGCTGTGTATGGAGGAAGTATGTATCAGGATACCTCCTATATGAAGGGAAATATTCTCAAACACGACCAGGTCCATACGCCCGCACAAGCGACGCATACAATACAAACAGAGCCGGAGAGCTTTATGCGTGAACACTTCGGTACAACGACGTTGACGAACTCCTTCCATCATCAAGCGATCAAAACGGTGGCGCCGGGATTTAAAGCAACCGCTTATGCGGCGGATGGCGTTATCGAAGCAATTGAAATGGAAGACACCACCGCTTTTGTCATCGGTGTACAATGGCACCCGGAAATGATGACAAAAAAACACGAGCGGATGCAGCGACTATTCGATCATTTTGTAAACCAAGCCTCCCTCACTAAACAACCGACACCGTAAATAAACGAAAAAATCCATACGCCCGGGCGGCGTATGGATTTTTTTCATTATACTTTGACACGTTTAATGAAGAAGGAAAGAATCAAACCTACCCCTGCAATAATCGTACCGAACCAGAAAGCACCTTGAACCCCTGAGGTGAAACCAAGGACCTGGTTCATCGGATCAGCCGGATTGTCGACCGTATTCATAAAACGGGCGGTTCCGGATGATAGAATAGAAATAGCAACCGCTGTTCCAATCGCACCGGAAACCTGCTGGAGCGTATTCATGATAGCTGTTCCATCCGGGTATAAATCAGCCGGCAGCTGGTTCAAACCATTGGTCTGAGCCGGCATCATAACCATGGAGACACCAATCATCATGACGATATGGAGGCCGATAATCCAAGCGGATGTCGTTTCCATATCGACAGTCGTAAACCCAAGCATTGCTGCGAGAATGATGACGAACCCTGGAATGACAAGGAACTTAGGACCGAACCGGTCGAATAATCCACCCATGATCGGAGAAATCAAACCATTGATAATTCCCCCAGGAAGCAGAAGCAGCCCTGCCGCAAACGTCGTCAATGCAAGGGAAGTCTGCAAATACAACGGAAGAAGAATCATAGATGATAGAATGACCATCATTGTAATGACAATAATAATCAAACCGACGGTGAACATCGGATAACGGAACGCACGCAAATCAAGGATCGGTTGTTCCAGTTTCAGTTGACGATGAATGAAGAATGCAAGCCCGATCGCTCCGACGATGAGCGGCAGGACAACGACCAAATGTCCCCATCCTTCGCTCGTGCTGCTGAAGCCATAGACGATTCCGCCGAATCCGAATGTAGAATAAACGATGGACAGAGCGTCAATTTTTGGCTTCGTTGGTTCTGTCACGTTCTGCATATAAACAAAACCGAACAAGAGCGCTGCGATTAATAGCGGAAGGGAGAACCAGAAAATCCAATGCCACGTGAAATTGTTAAGAATCAGTCCGGATAACGTCGGACCGACAGCAGGCGCAAACATGATCACCAACCCGATGACTCCCATAACTTTTCCGCGATTCTTCGGTGGAATGATGACAAGGATCGTGTTGAACATAAGCGGAAGCAGCAACGCCGTTCCAGCTGCCTGAACAACCCGTGCGATCATAAGAACTCCGAATACCGGGGCCAGTGCCGCAATTAATGTTCCTATAATCGACAGGATAAGAGATGCTGTGAAAAGCTGTCTCGTCGTAAACCATTGCAGGATCAAACCTGATATAGGAACAAGAATTCCTAGTGTCAACAGGTATCCAGTCGTTAACCAATGGACGGTCGTTTCCTGGATCCCGAATGTGGTAATTAAACTATTGAGCGCCATGTTAAGCGCCGTTTCACTGAACAGCCCCACAAAGCCTGCGACCACTAGTGAAATAATGATCGGCATCGGCTTTATGGCCTGTTTTGATGTATTCATTTCTTCCGATGCTGCTGCATCCATCTGCATTGCTTATCTCTCCTCTTTTTCTTTACTCAACAAATACGGCATTTGTCTGGCGATTGCTCGGAGCGGTTCTCCGTTAACCATCGTCTTCGCCAAAATAAACGCACCCTCAATCATTGCGTGGATGCTTATTCCCAAGTCTTCCGCACGCTCTTTACTGTAACCCGACGCTTCCAAAGCCTGCACATAGAAACGATTCCAATGTTGATAGGTCTGCTTGCATGCGAGCCTTAGGTTCTCATTGCAAATAGAAGTCTCTGAGGCAATCAGGCCGATGGGAACGCCCTCTCCAGGTTCCCCTCTTTCGAACATGTCGGCGATGTCCAGTATGTGCTGCTTCAAAGCTTCGCCGACATCCATTCCAGGCCTGAGGCTCTTCTCCAAGTCTTCCGCGACCGCAGTCCGCATCCGGGCAATGGCTTCCAATGCGATTTCTTCCTTCCCACCAGGGAAATGGTAGTACAAAGAACCTCTTGGAGCCCCACTTTCTTTTATGATCTGACTCAAACCTGTACCGTTATATCCTTGTATATGGAAAAGGTTGGATGATGTATTCAGAATGATTTCTTTCGTATCTGCATGCTTGCTCATTCTTACTCCTCCCTCAATAATTATGACGAACGGTCTATATAAATTTAATCGTATTTGAAGGCAAAGTCAATAAAAAAAGACCGTAACAAACGGTCATTTTAATCGATGGCTCTCAACACATCCAACAGCTGCTTTTTAAACCTTTTCCTGTCTACCTGCTCACAGACACGCACGTTCGGTGCCTTTCCGGAACGATTGTTAATATCGACAAGGCTGTATCCCCTCGTGAGCTCTCCTTTTGTTTCTATATCCACATAATATTTATGCGACTTCGTCATCAATTCTTCGTCGGCTGCAACCGCCATAAGCAACGTATCCGGATGAGTCGTTCCTGTTAATCGGTGCACTTCTTTATTGAATTTCTTGACGACTTCGTTTATCTGCACGAAGAAGTCCGCCCCCTTCGTACCAAGCGCCGCTATCTCCTCATGATCGGAATCATCCATGATAGAATACTCCAAGCACATATCCCAGCCGACCATTGTAATGGGTATGCCTGAGTGAAGAACAATGCGCGCAGCTTCAGGGTCCACCCAAAAATTATATTCTGCTGCTGCTGTAATATTCCCAAGAGAATTATTTGTTCCTCCCATTATGTACAAGTGCGGGATCGCTTTAATAATGCTCGGATCCTTCTTGATCGCCAACGCAATATTCGTTAACGGCGCAATCGCAAGCAGTTCAATCTCGCCGGGGGAACGCTTCACCCGCTCAATAATGAAATCGACGGCATGTCCTTCCTCCGGCCGCTGCTCCGCTTTCGGAAAGTGCGCCCCGCCCATTCCATCTTCGCCATGTACATCCTCTACGGTGCGGTGACCAGCCTCCCCGTTCATTAAAAGCGGCCTCTCGCATCCCTTATAAACAGGAACATAGCGTCCGCCTCCGGACACCTCGATCGTATACAACGCATTTTCCACTTCCTGATCGAAGTCTACATTTCCTCCTGTAATGGTGACCCCTTCCACTTGAAAATTGTGAAGAGCCGTAAGAATAGCAATCGTGTCGTCTCCGGCTGTGTCTGTATCAATAATTACTTTTCTCATGAACAGTCCCCCAAGGTTTTCTTCTATGTACAACCTTTATTGTACACCAAATCCCCCTGACTTTTTCCAAAAAGCCGGGGTTCTTATAGATAAATCGGTGTACAATAATGATCGTATCCGGGCATGTCATTGCGAACCACCGCTTCATACATACGCTGGACGGCCAATGTGATGGAACCGGGTTCCCCTGTCCCCACCCTTCGTCGATCCACTTCAACCACCGGCTTAATACCGATGGCTGTACCTGTAAAGAAAACTTCATCAGCCCGGTACAGCTCGGCTCTCGCCAAACTCTGCTCTTTTACCTTGATCCCCATCTCCTTCCATAAAATCTCCATAACCGTAGCACGTGTAATTCCCGGTAAGATGTCATCCGCAACAGGAGGCGTCCATACACAGTCCCCTTGAACCACAAATATATTCTCTGTCGCCCCTTCACTCACGTTTCCGTCTTTCGTCAAAAAAATCGCCTCATCATATCCATCTGCCAACGCTTGACTGACAGCAAGGGCTGAATTCAAGTATCCGGCCGTCGGCTTCGCCTGAGGGGGGATCATATTACTTCCAATCCTGTTCCAGGAAGAAACACAAGCTCTTAAAACCGGCTTCGGCTCATATTCCAAATAGCTTGTGAACACAGCCACTCGGTTGTTGACACCAGCTATATCCGGACGTAACATATCCGCCCCGTGGAAACAGAGCGGACGAATATAAACATCCTGTTTTACGTGATTAAGCACAAGCAGCTTCCTGACAATCGCGATCATTTCTGGTACGGCATATGGAATGGGAAGGAAGAGCAGTTTCCCGGATTTGTAAAAACGATCGATATGATCTGCCAACCGAAAAACATACAACTGCCGATGCTCCTCATTCCAAAAAGCCCGGATACCGTCAATGCATCCTAAACCATAATTCAGTCCTTTATTCCTGACATTCACCGTGGGAAGTGTCTCCTCTACAAAACGACCTTGATCAAACATAAATAGCATCTATCTCCACACCTTTACTATCAGCTCAGCAAAAGCCTGAGAATTGAAGTTGACGGATTAGTTTCGAGACATACTCTTCTTATATCTATCCTTTCCGGTCCTTTTTCAGAACCAGCCCCCCGACGCCTGTTATAAAGTCAGGATCTTTTGTACACTTTTTCCTTGCTTTACTTCATACATCAAATTGTCTGCTTCATTAATAACGGACAAGAGATCCTGCTCGCCTGCAGTGAAGCTGCACAATCCTATACTGACGTTTATACGCAGTTCTTGTTCATGAAAAAGGAGCGGTTCTTCCAAAGCAAGGTGGACCTTGCTGCGAACGTCATTCGTATCGGCATTCCCTTCATAAATGAGAATGAATTCATCTCCGCCGTACCGGTAAAGTGTACCTGCTTCATCCATAGTTTCGTGAAGAACAGCTACAAAATGTTTAAGGGCAGCATCCCCCGCCAAATGACCATGACGATCGTTGATTTGTTTGAAGTCATCCAAATCAAGAAAGAACAGGTGCATCCGTTCTCCTTTCTTAAGCTCCAATACATCTCTTTGGAGCGCTGAACGATTCAGAAGTCCTGTTAAATCGTCGGTCGTGACGAAACGCTGCGTCGTTTGAAGCGTATCCAACGTATCATTCACCCCGTTTGTGAATAACGCCAGTGACCCGGAGGAACGCATATGGGACCGTACGGACAGATCCCCTTCCTTGATAGATCGGAAAAGTCGTTTATGGTAATTCAAAAACCAGTGAATGAAGAAGTAGAATACAAAGAAATTGATTAAACCGAGCAGAAGGCCTGCTGTGATGGATGAGAATGTGAAGAACCATTGCAAATCCTGTGGAATCGGAATGACTTTGGGCATAAACTGCACAAACAGCCCTCCGATGATACAGCCGAGCACTAAGTAAAAAGCAAACATGATCCATAAATAGTTCCACTTCATCCTTTTCACCACCATGTCTTTATTCCTATATCGGCATCTTCCGAATAATATTATATACCCATGCCGGTTACAGAAGAAAACAATAAAAAGCACCTCCAAGCATATGGAGGTGCTTCCTATATTTCCAACGGAATCAAAACTGCCCGTTTAATTTAGGAAATAAACGCATGGCATTATTATAAAAGACGTTTTCTACATGAGCAGAAGGAAGAAAGGAACCGATGAATTCTGCGTACGGCTTCATCGGAGCGAGCGGCCAATCCGATCCGAACAACAGTTTCTCATAATGACCACAGTACGTAAGGGCGTGACGGACGTGGTCGAAATAATTATCTACCTGTTTCCCTGCAAGTACCGCTTTCGTGCCTACCACCCAGCCCGACAAATCCGCATACAAATTCGGATTCTTATAAACCAGTTCTGCCCCGGTCAGTACCCACGGATCACCAAGGTGAGCCATCATGAACTGGACATCTCTTCTCTGCACGGCCGTTTCATCAAGAGTCAGCGGGTGTGAGTATTTTAATAATCCTCTCTCTGAATACGTATCTCCTGTATGAAAAACTACCGGAACATCATAAGCCGCGGCCAGGTCATACACAGGTTGATAGACAGCGTCGTATGCATAGAAAGGATAATAGCCCAAATAGATTTTTATGCCAACCACGCGTGGTTCTTTCAAACGTTGTTCCAACTGGTCAAGAGCGGACGCATCGAGATGATAAGGATTTATCCCTGGACACTCCAAAACATTCGGAGGAAGCACTGGTTCCAAATCCAATGACATCGGCGTCTTTGTCCTGTGATCGGGAAACCCACCGGATTCTGATTCCGTCACCCCCATACCTATCGCATAGAGAGCATCGGCTTCTGCCATCTCTTTCTGTAGGCCGAGACCGGAATAATCGACATGGGAAAGCTCTTTTGCCGTTTGTTCAAAGCTCCGGATCGCTGAAAAGTGGATATGCGCATCAATAATCTGCATCGGCATTGTCCCTGAACGCTATTTTCGGAAACGAGGAACGATCTTTCGCTGCTATCTCCCCAAACATAAGCACAGAAGGATCGGTGGTCACCCTGCCCTTATCCGCCGCCCTCCAGCTCCTTTTCGCTGCTAATAGAAGCACCTCTTTATTCATATAAATATCCGCCCCTGACGCATCTTCCGGTATAACCATCGTCATCGAATTTCCAGTATCTTTCGAACCGATCCGTGCAATATCGGATACAGAGAGATCGAATTCCTCGACGCCTGCATAAAAGGTCTGCGGCGGACCATTCGTATCTATGACAGCATAACAGGAGTCCAGGTTGTCCGATGGTTTCCAAAAGGATTCCATTGTCAGCTCATCTTCCGTAAATGTCCGACCAGAGTCTTGTTCTATATCGGCGTAGGCGGCTACCACCGGGACTTCCGGCAGTGTCAGCATATATTGATGAAGGGTGGTGCCCTTTCGCTCCTTATGCACCTGGAACGTAGTGCTTAAACAGATCCCTTCCCAAATGGATCCCTCCTGGTCTGCCCTCTTCACCTGCGTGACCCTTGTCTCTTCCTTTAATATTGAGAAAGGATTGACACCGCGCAGGCTGTAGCGCAGTCCCCCTCCCCATGGATTCCACCAGGACTTCGGCTCGGCTTGAGGATATTGGTGGTGAAGGAACTCCCGTCCATCCACAACCAAGGAGAAAATGCCTGGGAAATAAGCAGAAGATGCCTTATAAGCCAGGACACCATTCTGTACAGTCCACACGCCGTCCTTTTCCGACACTTCGACTTGCTTCGCTCCCTTGACCAGTTCCACTTTATGAAATTCCGTCTCCCTGCCTGACGCCTGATAGAATCCTTTCACCTCATAAATGCCCGCCTGACGTGTTTGAAAGGAGAGGTCAGCCTCGTGCCTCTGATCCGCTTTGTCTATGGGTCTGCTTGCTATCTCCTGCCGTCGCTCCACTCGGAACGTTCCATCCAAATAAGAGTTCATCCGGGACTGCAATGTATAAACGACGTCTCCTCCTACCATTGCTGTCGAGTCTGCCTTCATATCAAATAAAGGGACAATCGGCAGGATCTTTCCAGTGCTTCCTTCCGAATACCGGCGCCATTCAAGCCAATCCCGATCTGTCTGAATGCCTATTTGAAGGGGTCCGATCCGGCACGCCTCACCGGGATGCAGCACGTCCGTATAAGACTCCAAACTGAATTTCCAATCATCCTTTCTTCCCTTCCAATCATCGGACCAGGCATAGCCTGTCGTTTCTCCTGTCCGAGGAGAAGTGAACAACCAGTTCTCAGAAAGATCTTTTATCGGAAGGTCATCGACGAAAGGCACGAGAGAATCATCAGCGGTTAGGGCACCATCAGCTACCGGCATCACCAACCCTTCGAACTTTGGATACACAGGCTGGAGTAGAGAGACAGCCTCCTTGGCTTCCAGTCCTTCATTAATTAATTCGTGATAGACTTTCACCAATCCATCCCCATGTAAATGCATGTACACATTCATCCGCAGCCCTGTCATACTGTCGGATATCATCGTTGTTTTCAGGACGATGCATTCCGGAAGCTCAATGAACTCGACATCATGAATCATTTTTTTCGAGAATTCTTCTGTGTAAGGGAGTCCCAGCTTTGGCGTCATCAGGACGACCGGCTCATTAACAGCGCCTGTCTTTCCGATTTCTACAATATGATTCCTCTTTTCCACTTCAAGGAAAAAAGGGCCGTTGTAGGCATACATATGTGTGTCCGATTCCCCGCCGAATTTTGCCCCTTTTCCGGGAAAAGAAGCGTGGAGAAAGGAAGTGAACTCCAGACTTTCCCCATCAGGAGCTTCCATCGTCACATGGATGTTTCCTTCAAGACAGCCATTTCTTACAAGTCGGACAGGTACAGGAACAGAACAGCGGCCGTTCGCTTCCACAAACGTGCGGATTACCTTCTCCTCCCAGTCGATCAACGGCTGGTTCGGAAGGTGGATTGTCCAGTGGGAAGGCTCTTTCCATTCACTCTCTAAATCGAGATAAACGGTCTCTTCTTCCCCCGGCAGCCAATGGTCCTTAAGCGTCCGGACACGCACCCGGCCTGCTTTCACCGGAAAGAACCCCATCCGAAGCGGTGTCATACACCCATTTAATTCTATATCCATTCCGGCGACAGGGTGCGCCTGCCACGGGTTGGGAGCAACACCGGCCGCCTCGACGTCGAGCGGGACCGTTTCTTTCCACTCATCACTCACCTGTACATCCTTCTGCCATCCTTGCCGGACAGAGGTATCCCCGGCTCCACGCAAATGAACGGTGAGAGGCTCCGGATCATAATTCCGAATCCGGTATGTAATCGAACTGTCTCCTCCCTCCAGAACTCGAAAATCAGAGGCAGTCATTTCCACCAGTAAACGCTCTGTTTCCACCAGTCTGATTTTTCGCCCCGTCCGCTCAAATTGGACCCGTACATACGAGCCGTCTGCTTCCCACTTATATTCATAGCACGTATGTTTTCCCTCTTCGATGCCATCAGGTCTTACCTCAATGAGACGACTGCTCGTTTCGTACCAATCGTTCTTCTCGAAAAAGGGCTTCAGCATCTCCAACTGGAGGATGGACGGGAGGAAGTTCATCAAGTGAGTCGTATCATCCCTGTCCTCCCAAAAGAAACCGCACTTCTTGTACAACGGGACAGCTTTCGTATTTCCGGGCCATGTAAATAAGTCCAGTCGAGGCCAGCCGTAGGCAACGGTTTGGTCGATAGCTTTCTTCAGCAGCATCTTACCGATCTTCTTCCCATGATAATCGGGATGGACATTCAAGAGTGGGATATAGAGCGCTCCTTTGTCTTCTCTGTACTCGGATAGTCCGCAGTAACCGACGACTTCTTCCTCAATCACGGCAAGAAAAAGGTTGAGGTTCGAAGATTTCCCCTCTTTCTCCATCACATCTTCTTCCGTCGTTACAGCCGAATCTCCTCCCCATTCGTCTCTACTCTCATTCCACATCTTCGCAATCCCTGCGGCATAACGATCTTCATACTCCACGACTTTCACCTGATTTAGCGTCTGCATAACAGCATCCTCCATTTGGGAAAATTTACTTTTCTACCTATCAGTGTAGAAGTATCTAATAATAAAGTAAAGAATATTCCGTCAAATACACTCTTTAAACTGAACGGTGATTCATTTTATGGTAGACTATAGAGAAAAGGAGGCGGTCTTATGAAGATTGGAGACACATTCAGGAAAGAAAGAAGCTTTACGAAGGAGGAAGTGCTGGCTTTTGGTGAATTATCTAAAGACCAGGGAAGGCATCATCTGGAAGAGAACGAACAAGGACAGCTGATGGTCCACGGTTTACTGACTGCCAGCATCGGAACAGAAATCGGCGGCGACCTGAACTACATAGCGAGGAATATGGACAGCGAATTTCTGCGGCCCGTTTTCACAGGAGATCTCATTACGTGCGAAGTCATGGTGACAGATGTCGAAGTGCTTGACCAAAAGACAAGAGTGGCGATGTCGTCCGTTTATCGTAATCAAAAAGGAAAAGAAGTACTCGTGGGTTCCAGTAATGGAGTCATACTGAATCAGGCATAAAAAATAACAGCACGATATACGTGCTGTTATCCCTCAATTTTAGCGGAAGCGACACCAAGCAGAATGCCGAGGACAGCTCCTCCAAGCACCTCGACCGGCTGATGACCGAGGAGTTCCTTCAATTCTTTATCCCGTTCGACGAATTCAAGACTTGGGAAATCCCCGGAAAGCTGGGCGACGTTATCCTCGAGGTCATTGACAAGCTGGGCAATCTCTCCGGTATGACGCCTGATTCCTTGAGCATCATACATGACGATGACACCGAAGATTGTCGCGAGCGCCGTCTCCGTATGTCTCGAACCGCGGTTGGATGCGATATAAGAAGCAAGTGCCGCCACTCCGGCAGAGTGGGAACTCGGCATCCCCCCTGTCGTAGCGACCTGTTTCCAATCCCACTTCCCTGTCAGGCGCTTATGTGTCAATATCTTCAACCCTTGAGCAATTCCAATAGCTGAAAGGGCTGTAACGATTCCCCTGTTCATTTTCTGCATGATCGTCCTCCTTCACAAATACCACTCTTCTTTTCATTACCCGAAGCACAAAGTTTTATGCAGCAGACTCCCACTTTTTCATTAGAAAAGCCTGCTCCAGGGAGCAGGCTCTTTTGTTTCAGTGAATCGTATTCATTTCATAAATCTGCATGGATTTAATGGTGACCTCTCCATCTTTACTGTACATTTCCAATCCGTTGCTTTCCATGAACGGGAAGATCCGGTTCGTCATAACCTGCCGTCCGCCATTTGCGAATAGTTCCACAGAGGAACGATCGACAAACAAATGAAGCTTCACTGTTCCATCCTCTGCAGAAGAAGGAGCACGGTACACCCCGGGGAAGTTCTCATGAAAGTCTGTTTTCCCTGAATCCGCACGGTCTGTGAATACAAGATCATTTTTCGCATCGTAACCGACGATAGTGCCTTCTTTCAAATCATCCGAGTTGCGGACCCGGAATCCAAACTCTCCAGCAGACCCGACTTCAAATTCCGCTACGATTTCATACGTCTGGGATTCTATATCAGACAGAGGTTTCGCTCCACCCAATGTCTCATCCGTCGTTTCGTATAAAAGATCCCCGCGCAGCTGCTCCAATTCCGGAGCCGGCTGTTGGACAAGCTGCACCTCATCATTCTTATCTTTCGTAAGCGTCACTTCTCGAGGAATGGACATCGCTCCGCGCCACGGGTCGGTCGGAATATCTGCCGCATACTCCCAGTTGCTCATCCAGGCCATCCAAACGGTGCGGTCGTCCATGCCGTTAAAGGCTTGGGCAGCGTAAAAGTCCTTGCCGAAGTCAACCCAGTTAATGTCGTCCGTCTTCTCCTGACGAATGAACTCTTTCCCGTTAAAGTTACCGAGGAAGTACTGCCCTCCTGATCCACCGGCGATGCTGCCGGGATTCATATCCACCTGAAGGACCCAGCGGGTGTCCTCTTCGTTACCGTCGACGGGCAGCTCGAACAGTTCCGGGGTTTCCCAGACACCGTCCTGGGCGCCGACATTCCCGAACTCGCTCAGGTACTCCCAGTCCACCAGGTTTTTAGATCCATAGAACATCACTTTCTTGCCGGCGGCAAGCAGCATGATATACTGCTCTGATTCTTCGTGCCAAACGACCTTCGGATCACGGAAATCCTCTATATCAGGGTTCGGGACGACTGGATTCCCCTCGTACTTCGTCCATGTTCTGCCTTTATCCGTACTGTAGGCGATACGTTGATCCTGCACGTCTCCTGCACTGGTGTAAAAAGCGATTAAACCGCCTTCTCCATCCGGGAAAAGTCCACTCTTATTGTTTTCATCAGCGATAATACTGCCCGAGAAAATCATTCCATTCTCATCAGGCGTCATCGCCACTTCTTCTTCTTTCCAATGGACAAGGTCTTTACTTGTCGCATGGCCCCAGCTCATATTACCGAACTGGTCCCCTTCCGGATTGTACTGATAGAAAAGGTGGTATTCCCCTTCATAATAAACCATTCCATTCGGGTCATTCATCCAGTTCTCTGCCGGAGTATAATGGAATTGAGGGCGGAATGATTGATCATATTCAGCAGGTATCTCCTGATTTCCAACTGGATTTTCTAGATTTTCCTGATTTTCCGATAGATCCTTGTTCCCCTCAGAGGAGATGTTGGCGATGAGATAGATGAGAAGGGCTATCAATAGAAGGACGATTCCTCCAAGTAAGGTGAATCGCATTTGTTTCGACATGTTAAACCTCCTGCCTTATTGTCAGACGTAACTTTAAATAAAGCCTCTCCACCTTAGTGAAGAGGCTCTATTTATGCTTTCAGACTGTTATCCGTTATGCTTTGGACCTTTTACTTTGTGCTTCCCATTTCCTTTTTCATCCGAGATGACTCCAGGATCAAGGATGTCTTTGATTTTCGTCTTCTTACCACTCAACTGCAGCTCTACGGTCGGTGCCAAAGTCCCGCCGAAGTGATCGAACTGGTAAGCTTCGGACTGGCTGCCGATTTCATCGATGGTCAAGCCGTCCAAGTCCGCGAAGTTTGCGAAGCTGATGACTTTCCCGTCCGGCATTACGGTCCAGGAGTATGTCTGGTAAGGTTCATCTGCCGGGTTGGTCAACACGAGTCCACTTTCATTAAGCGGTTCGTAATCCCCTTGCAGGTCTTTGGCATAAAAGCCGTACAGGCCATCTTCTCCGCTGATTCCCGGAGCGAACTTATTCGTATGAGTGCTTGTGAACAAGTAATATTTTCCACCTTTAACAACGATGTGCGGACGTTCCAGCTCCTGGTTGACCTCTTCTGCCTCCAGAAGTGGATCCTGTGCCTTGAATTCCGTTAATTCGTCGTTTTGTGCTTTAGCAATTCCGATGCTTCCGTTATAAAGAGTCGATTCGGACTGCTCTTTTCCGTCTTTCTCAGCGCGCTCTGCAGGAGTTCCACCGGAGTTCGCTTCAAAGAGAATATACTCTTCCTCTGTCTTAGGATCCTGGAAGAACCATGGATCACGGAAAGTATAAGCGATGTCTCCCTCTTCGGACTGTTCCATCGTCTGGTACGTTTCGCCATCCGGCTCGAGAATGACTTCATGGTCGGACCAGTTATCGAAAGAAATCTTTCCATATCTGGACTTGATATCTGCGGAAGCCGTCGCCAGTCTTTGCTCATACGACAATTTCTCTTCGCCTTTGCGTCCTGTCGCTGTATAGAACATGTGAAGCTCTCCGTCATCTACCATAGCAGAGCCGGCCCATTGACGGGAACCCAGTGCTTCACCGTCTTCAAAGACTTTACCGCCAAGCTCCCAGTCTCCTCCATCTTCACGATAGAAGTAACGGATTTCAGCAATGTCATGGCGCTTGCCAGGAAGGACATCCGCCGGTGCAGTCAGTGAGAAAATAATTTCCTTTCCATCTATTTTCGCAATGGATCCGTCACGTTCTCTCAGCGGCCATGTGTCCCAAATATGAAGGTCCGGAGCGATTTTCTTTATTTCTTTCAAATCGATTTCGTCGACCGTGTTATCCTTGGTACGCTTGAATTTATCTGCGTCTTCAGCAGACCATTCCGGTGTCTGCTCTTTCTCTTCGTTCTCGTCTTCCTCTTTGTTATCCGGGTACTGGATCTGCCCGTCTTCCAATTCGCCAACGATCTTTGTTTCGTCACCATCCAGATCCAATTGCAATGTAGGAGCAAAGGATCCTCCTACTTGATCTTCTCCGTTCTCATCCTTGTATTCATTCACGAATGAAATGACGTTCTCATTCGGAAGAACGGCCCAGGAGTATGCTTGGAATGGGTCATCTTCCGGATTCGCTACAACCAAACCGTTGTCATTAAGCGGTTTGTAATCCCCACGCAGGGAGTCATTAACAAAACCGTAAAGTCCGTCCGGCCCTTCCAGTCCAGGAGCGAAGGTGAATTTGTGACTGATGGTAAACAAATAATAATTGCCGTCTTTATAAACTAAGTGTGGTCTTTCCAACTGTTGGTTTACACAATCTGCTTCCAACAGTGGAGGCAGCAGTTCAAAATCACTTAAATCTCCGTCATCAGCAACGGCGATTCCCACGTTCCCATTATAATCTTCCGCACCTTCCGGAACATCATGATTCTTCTGGAAGGATGTACTTCCGATATCTCCAGCTTCACATGCTTTTTCCGTACCTCCGGAATTTCCTTCGAACAACAGATATTCTTTGCCGGATTTCGGATCTTTGAAGAACCATGGATCACGGAAAGAGTAGATGATATCTCCTGTCTTCTGTTCCTGTGTTTCATAATACTTTCCATCTGCTTCCAGAAGAATTTCATGCTTTCCGGAAGGGTTCGCTTCCACCCCGTTCTCATCTGTGTCGAAAGTCAACGTCGTACGAGCCAACCTCTGCTCATATGTAGTTTCCTCATCTGACTTTCTTCCAGTTGCTGTGTAGAACAAGTTGACCTTGCCGTCTTTCTCCATCATTGCAGATCCAGCCCATTGGCGGGAGCCGTATGCTTTGTCAGGATCATAAGCAAGGCCGCCAAGTTTCCAATCCTTGCCGTCTTTAGAGTAGAAGTAACGGATCTTCGCAACATCGTGACGTCCGTTCCATGTATAATCTTTCGAAGCCGTCAAAGCAAAAATGATTTTGTAGCCGTCGATTTCAGCCAGTGAACCATCGCGGTTCCTCAAAGGCCATGTATCCCAAATCCAATAATCTGGTGCTACGTCCTTGAAGTTATCAATATTTTCCGGTGTATTTTCAGGCGTATTCTTATAGTTTTGCGCCATTTCTCTTGTCCAGTTTGCTGTATCATCCTGCTCTTTGGCAGAGACCTCTGTCTGTAACCCCACGAACAGACCGAGAAGCATGGTCAAGATCACACCGACTTTCGAATATGTCTTTCCTTGTGAATGCATTCGAACATCCCCTCCTCAACAATTCTCGAAAAAGTTTTTTTACGTCCTCATATTACGGATTGTAATATAGTTGCGCAAACCCATAATCAAGACAGTTCGTATGGATTATGTCCGTTGACAAACCAAGGATGAAACCCTTTACTTTTCAATTGCAAACGGTTTTATGACAAAGTGAAAAAATTACCTGCGATCTATAATTGTAAAAAATTTATAGGGAATCGTTCACACATCGCTGTCAGTTTGTGGATGTTATGTAACAAGAGGAGGATAAGCTCGTTACATTGCGTCAAAACACCTGTTACATGATTGTAAAAAAACAGTCGGTAAAGAGGTTTTCACTCCTCTTCCGACTGCTTGTATCAACTTTCCTTCAACTCTCTGCGAATGAGATATAAGAAATATGGGACACCGATAATTGCCGTCAAAATACCAGCAGGAATTTCAATCGGCGGACGTATGGTCCTGCCTGCCGTATCTGCGACAACCAAAAGGAGCGAGCCTAGTATCATGGATCCGGGAAGAAGATATTGGTGTCTTGATCCGAAGATCCCTCGTGCCATATGGGGAGCGACCAGACCGATAAAACCGATGGCGCCGATCGTTGCAACGGCCGCCCCTGCCAATGCCACTGCAAGTGTTAACAATAATAAACGCGTAGATCGGACGTTCATACCCAAACCGATAGACGCTTCTTCGTTCAGGCTGAGAATATCGAGCCTGCGATAAAGAAGGAGACAGGTTGGCAGCAGGACGGTCATCCAGGGAAGGAGACCATATACATCATCCCACCCTTTCCCCCATAAACTCCCGGCCAGCCACACAAGGGATTCATTCGCTTCCATCGGGTATTTTGTCAGAATATACTCTGTCAATGCCTGGAATCCCGCACCCAGACCTATTCCAATCAATGCAAGCGTTGCTGGGTTCATCCCCGATTTCCTCGCTAACGCTACAAGCAGGACGGCAACGAGCGCAGCTCCGAAAAAAGCGGCTGCCGGCAGGAGACCGATCGGTGCCTGTGGGAGCAGTATAAGAACAATGACAGCGAATAAACCGGCACCATTTGTCAATCCGACGACGTCCGGCGAGATGAGCGGGTTGCGGATCACTCCTTGGAGAATTGCTCCGGAAACAGCAAGTCCTGCACCTCCCAAAACAGCGATAACCGTCCGAGGCATGCGAAGATTATTAATCAAAAAGGAGAGCTGTTGATTCTCTTCTGTCCAAATGGCCAACGTTTCTCCGGGTGTAACATATACCGTTCCGAATCCAAGAGATAAGAAGGCAATCCCTGCTAGAAGGATGGTAAGAAAGACAAGTATCGCCTTCGACTTATAATCCCGACTTCTTTGTTGTTTCCTATTCATTGTTCCTCTCCTTTCCCGGCGTTGTTTCTTGCGAGATACAGGAAGAACGGAGTTCCGATCAGCGCTGTTACAATCCCTACGGGTGATTCATAAGGATACGCGACGTACCGTGAGACGACATCCGCATACAAAAGCAGCACCGCTCCGGCAAGCGCGGAAACCGGTATTAAAATCCGATGGTCCTCGCCAACCAGCTTCCTGGTAATGTGGGGAACCATCAGTCCGATGAATCCGATTGCGCCTGCCACCGCTACCGCAGATCCTGCGAGCAGGATGACGGCGATACTCGCTGTGATTCTAATCCGTTTCATTCCTTGTCCCAGCCCGATTGCCACTTCTTCTCCAAGTTGAAAGATCGACAGGGAGCGTGACAGAAGAAACGCTGCGACAAGACCGATGATCGACCATGGCAGGATCACGCGGACGTCTCCCCAGGATGCTCCGCTGATGGAACCGGACAGCCAGGAGAGTACATCGGATATCTCTTCATTGAAAATAATCAATCCTTTTGTCATGGAAGAGAACAGCAGGTGAACAGCCATACCTACAAGAGCAATCTTGACATTGGTCATCCCCCGGGAAGAAGAAAAGGAAAAGACGACGAAACCCCCGAACAAGGCACCTGCGAAAGCAAAATAAACGAGGTTTGTGCTTCCGATCGACGGAAGGAAAACGATGGAGGCCACAACGACAAGCGATGCTCCGGCGTTTACACCGAACACTTGTGGAGATGCCAGCGGATTTCTCGTAATCGCCTGCATAATGACACCTGCTACAGCCAGGTTCGCTCCGAGCACGACGCTGAGTACCGCTCTCGGAAACCTGAGCGTCTGGAAAACGAGCAGCTCTTTCGTTTCCTCCCCCTGCCACCATTGCTTTATTATCGTTCCGGCATCAATTTTCGTAAGTCCAGTGAATAAACTGAGCGCTACTCCTCCAATCAAAAGGACAAGCAATAGCCCTACCGTCAGGCTGACTCTCTTTCCGGACGGGCGGTCATGGATACCTTCCATCTTCCATTCCTCCAATCTATACAAAGAAAAAAGCCAGACACAACATCTGGCTTTCCTCCCGCTGCCTATTTGTCATACAGGATTTCCGTCGCTTCATCTACAATACGTTCCGCTGACTTTAAGCCTCGATAGCGCGTCCATAAAGCACGATCGACTTCGTAGATTTCTCCGTTCTTCACGGCCGTAATGTTGTTCCATAGCGGGTTCTGCTTCCACTCTTCCAGAAGCGCTTCATCTGCTTCCACCAGGAAGATGACATCCGGGTCCCATTCCACCATCTGTTCCAGGGTGATTTTCACTGTCGGTTCCTTGGCATCTTTGATGGCGTTCGGAATACCGACCTGACTCAAGAGCTGGCCGTCAAAGGATTCCGCCCCGTGCGCACTCAAAGAATCAGAACGGAAGACGCCGAGCATAATTTCCCTGTCTTCGTCCGGATCGACTTCTGATTTATAGCTCTCAATCGTCTTCTTATGCTCCTCGAGACGTTCCTCTGCTTCCTTCTCTTTGCCTACAGCTTTACCGATTGTTGAGAACGATTCCAGATTCTCTTCATATGTAGAGTTCCTGCTCTTTAACACAATCGTCGGTGCAATTTCCTGCAGCTGATCGTATATCGCGGAGTGACGATTCTCATCGGCGATAATCAAGTCCGGCTGCAGCGAAGCGATCACTTCCAAACTTGGCTGCTGTCTAGTTCCGACAGACGTATAGTCGATTTTCTCACCAAGCAAACCTTCCACATCGTCATCGTTCTCATGAGCGATTCCAACCGGTGTCATACCAAGCTCCCATAAGCTGTCGACAAAGGAAAATTCGAGAGCAACTACACGCTCTGGAGTTCCTTCTATCTCCGTCTTTCCCAGCTGATGTTCAATCGTTCTTGTGCCTTCCTTCGAATCTCCTTGATCTTCCTGATTTGCGGATTCAGCGCCGCATCCAGCAAGAACAAAACCGGCGATACAAAAAATAGTAACTAACCAAAACTTCGTTGCTTTCACTTTGACTACCTCCAACTTCCAACATCTATAATGATAATCATTCTTAATTAACTTCGTTAATTGTAGCAGTAATTCCCACCGTTGAAAAGCTTCCTTAGGAAAATTTTTGAACAAAAAAGCGGCCGCTTTCTTAAAAGGCCACTTAGAATAAATCAAAGGAAAGCTGCTCCGAATCCACCGTCTCTCTGTTCCTTACACCCTTTCGAGATCCATGTTTCCTAAGCTGTTTACCAGCCTCGTCTTCAGCTGTTTGCGACTCCTTCACAGCCCATAAGGTATCCCGTGCTTTCTTCGTTGCTGCTTGGATATCGATCATGGGAGCCGGATATTCCAAGGAGGCAAACGAAGGAAGCTTCCATGGCTCGTGAATGAAAGACGCAGGAATGCCGCGAAGCTCCGGAATATAAGTCCGGATAAAAGCCCCGCCCGGGTCGTGGTCGAGTCCCTGTTTGACAGGATTATAGACTCGGATGGTATGGAAACCTGTTGTACCAGCCTGCATCTGCATTTGGCTGTAATGGATTCCCGGTTCATAATCGAGGAACAACCCCGCCAGTGCACGGGCTGGTTTTCGCCAATCCAGTCTTAATGTATGACAGGCAAAGGAAACGACCATCGCCCTGGAACGAAAATTGATCCAGCCAGTCTCATGAAGGGCACGCATGGCGGCATCGATCATCGGGAATCCGGTACTTCCTTGATACCAGCGGCGGAATGCTTCTTCATTCCATTCCTCGTACACTTGATCAAAAGCAGGATTCATCGACTCTTCCGCGATTTCGGGCTCATCCTCCAAACGCTGGATGAAATGGCAGTGCCAGTAAAGACGGGACAAGAAATTCTCCAGCTGCTTTCTTTCTCCCGCATCGCTGCATGCCCTGATCTTCATCCAAGTCTGCTGGACAACGAAGCGGAGGGATATGTTTCCCCAGGCAAGATATGGAGACAGACGACTTCCAGATCGTGCTGATTTCAGTGGTTTCGATATGTGATAAGAATAGGAATGGAAGCGTACCCTTAAAAAGCTGTCCAACGTCCGATGTGCTTCTTCCACTCCTCCCTTCTGTCCTTTATCAAGCGTCGAACCGCCGACATACAGCGAGTCCAATTGGTCCAGATTCAACGTCAACACGGATTCCTTTTCCGGGACGCACGGGATTTTTTCCGGTACAGGAAAGACCGGATGCTTCATGAACTGTTCCCAGCGCTCAGAAAATCCGTCCCTTGAGTTCAAGCCACGGAAGACTCCGAATGGTTGATCTTCTTTCATGGTTAACCCCTTTTGCTTCATCCACGACCTTACTCTCTGATCCCTTGAAAACGTGACCGGTGTTCCATTTTCTTCATGCGCATGAAGAGAAAACGGGCCATATGTCTCGTATATCTCTTCCAGCACTGTTTCCATCTCCCCGACAGCGACGAATAACCGACCGCCTCTCTGCTTTAACTCCTTCTGCAGATCATGGAGGCTCTCTTTCACAAACTGATAATGGCGGGCAGACAGCTCCTGCCCCTGCCAGATGGAAGGTTCTGCAACGTAAAGCGGAAGCACCATGTCTCCCGACTGTACCGCATTATATAATGGTGCATGATCATGGAGACGAAGGTCCCGCTTGAACCAGACGACACGCAACAAAATAACCAGCTCCCGAGTAGTAATACCCTACATTCTACCTTTTTGATAGATTTTTTTCACCCGTTGATACTCGCCCCTCTCTATCCTTTTTCTAGAAAAAATTGTAGAAGAGCGGATTGACACCCTATTTTTCTCATGCTAGTATGCTTGTAATCAATCCAATAGCAATCTCTTATTCAGAGTGGTGGAGGGACTGGCCCTACGAAACCCGGCAACCGATCGATATGATTGTGGTGCTAATTCCAGCAGAGCAGATGCTCTGAAAGATAAGAGAGGTCCGTACAATCAGAACCTCTCATACAAGAGGTTCTTTTTTTATTATTCAACTGAATAATCTGTTCCACAGGTGCCGGGGTGTCCCCCGGCTTAAAAGGGAAGACCGGTGAAAATCCGGCACGGTCCCGCCACTGTAATTGGGAGCGGAGCTGCAGCAGCCACTATCATAGTCGATGGGAAGGCGCAGCCCGCCGTGATCATAAGTCAGGAGACCTGCCTCTGGAACCCGCACTAGGTCCTACGAGGAATAGGCAGGTGTTGACAACGGGATTCGTCTACCCTTTTTTCGACGTATCCTTCCCATGTCACTCCGTCGTCTCTCTTTGTAGGTAAGAGAGATTTTTTTATTGGATTGAAAAACAACTGCAGGAGGAATGGGAAATGAAACAAGCACGAAGTTCAGCAATTGGGTACCCGCGTATCGGGGAGAAACGGGAATGGAAGAAAGCTCTGGAGCGCTATTGGAAGAAAGATACGACAGAGCAGGAGCTTGTGGAAGAACTGACTGCCCTCCGACACAAGGATTGGAAGAAACAAAAAGAAGCAGGGCTCGATTTGATTCCGGTCGGTGACTTCAGCTATTACGACCACGTTCTGGATACATCCATCATGTTCGGGATCATTCCCGAGCGTTTTCAGGATACGGAACCCACTTCACTGGAAACGTATTTCAACATCGCCCGTGGCACAGAATCAGCGGTAGCCTCCTCCATGACAAAATGGTTTAATACCAACTATCACTATATCGTCCCGGAAATTGAAAAGGATACAAAACCGGTGCTTCTGGAGAACAGGCCGCTCCGCTATTATAAAGAGGCGAAGGAGCAGCTCGGCATTGATGGAAAACCGGTGCTGCTAGGGCCTGTGACCTACTTGAAGCTTGCCAAGGGTTTTGATAAGCAGCCGTTCGAACAAGTGCTGCAGGCACTGGTACCGCTCTACATACAAGTGCTTCAAGAATTGGCCGCAGAAGGAGCAGCTTGGGTTCAAATCGATGAGCCGATTCTTGTTACTGACTTATCGGAAGAAGACCTCCGCTTCGTTCAATCGGTTTATGACACCATTTCTAAAGAAGTGAGCGGCATCAAGCTTTTGCTTCAAACATACTTTGAAGCAGTGGAAGCTTATGATTCCGTCATTCAACTTCCTGTAGATGGCATCGGCCTTGATTTCGTGGATGATAACGGCCAAACCCTGTCCCAGCTCGCTGAACACGGCTTTCCGAACGATAAAGTATTGGCGGCGGGAGTGATTAACGGCCGAAACATCTGGCGAAACGATTGGAAACACACATGGCAGATCACGGATGCTGTCAGAAAGATCGTGCCGGAAGACCGCTTGATTCTCCAGCCTTCCACCAGCCTGCTTCACGTGCCGGTGACGACCGAATCGGAAACGAAGCTGGCATCTGACCTGAAACAGGTCCTTGCCTTCGCTGATCAGAAACTGGAAGAAACGGTTCTTCTGACGAAGGGCGTCAATCAAGGAAAAGCAATCATCCTGCCGGAGGTGGAGAAACATTCCCGAAACTGGAGGTCCTTTGCGAATTCCGAAGGCCGCTCGAACGAGAACGTACAGCAGGAAGTAAAACGTTGGAAAGACAAACATCCGTCCCGTGCCTCCGAATTTTCCAATCGAAAGAAGGTACAGGAGGAAAAGTTCGCTCTGCCTCTGCTCCCGACAACGACGATCGGCAGCCTGCCCCAGACGACAGAAATCAGAAAGGCCCGCGCCAACTTCCGAAAAGGTGCATGGAGCGAAGAAACATACGATGCATTCGTAAAGGAAAGGACGGCCGAATGGATCGCCAACCAGGAAGAGGTCGGCCTCGACGTCCTTGTTCACGGCGAATTCGAGCGGAATGACATGGTAGAATATTTCGGTGAGAAGCTGAACGGTTTCGCTTTTACGGAATACGCCTGGGTGCAGTCCTACGGCTCCCGCTGTGTGAAGCCTCCCATTATATTCGGAGATGTATCTCTACCAGCTCCTATGACGGTGAAAGAGAGCGCTTATGCACAGTCATTGACCAACAAACCGGTCAAAGGGATGCTGACTGGGCCGATTACCATCCTGAATTGGTCATTCGTGCGGGAGGATATCCCTTTTGCAGAGGTTACGGAACAAATTGCTCTTGCTCTCCAAAAGGAAATCCGTGCTTTAGAAGACGCAGGCATTGGAATGATTCAAGTAGACGAGCCGGCACTACGTGAAGGGCTGCCGCTGAAATCCAATAAACAAGCGACGTACCTTGATCAATCTGTCCGCGCCTTTTTACTTGCGACCGCTGCAGCGGCAGATGAAACGCAAATCCATACGCACATGTGTTATTCGGAATTCGGCAGAATCATTGCCACGATTGACAAACTGGATGCGGACGTCATTTCCATTGAAACTGCCCGCAGCCATGGGGAACTGATTGAAGCTTTCGAAACGTTCGCATACGATAAAGGTATCGGACTCGGCGTTTACGACATTCACAGCCCGCGGATTCCAAGTGTGGAAGAAATGGAACAAAGCATCCGTCGTGCTCTGAAAGTGCTCGATCCACGCCAGTTCTGGATCAATCCCGACTGCGGATTAAAGACACGCGGGATCAAGGAAACACTTGCTTCCCTTCATCACATGCAGCAAGCTGCTCAAAACATACGCGAGCAGCAAAAGACAACCATTCACCAATAATATAGAAGAAACCAAACGGCACACCTTCCATCGGTGTGCCGTTTGGTTATGCCTCAAGTGTCCCTTTCGTCAGCTGCTGCTTAAGGGACGCTGCTTTCTTCTTGATTTCTTTTTTCTTCTCTTCCTCCCGCTTCTGCCATTGACTGTAGATCAATTTCATTCTTGGATTATCCTGCAGCTTATCGGCATGCCTGTCCAGGAAGTCCCAATACATCGCGTTGAACGGACAGGCATCATCTTCTGTTTGATGCTTGACGTTAAACTCGCAATGCTTACAGTAATTACTCATTTTCTTAATGTAAGACCCTGAAGAGACATACGGCTTCGTCGACAGCAATCCTCCATCAGCATAAAGAGCCATGCCGAGCACATTCGGAAGGACAACCCAGTCATAGGCATCGACATACATTTCATTGAACCAATCCGATACCGCCTGCGGAGAGATACCGAACAAATTGGAGAAATTCCCGATGATCATCAACCGTTGGATATGATGGCCGTAACCTACATCGATCACAGGACGGATCGCTTGTTCCATGCATTTCATTTTCGGCTTTCCTGTATAAAAAAATGCCGGTAGTTCAGCCTCGTGACCGAGTTCGTTTACAGAAGCGTAGCCGGGCATTTTCTTTACGTACACAGCACGCATATATTCCCGCCATCCTAGTATCTGTCGGATGAAGCCCTCCACGGCGTTCAGCGGTGCTTCCCCTGCAGCATAGGCAGCTTCTGCCTTTTCAATTACTTCCTCAGGATTCAGAAACCCTATATTAATAGAAGAAGAAAGCAGTGAATGGGACATGAACGGATCATCCACCAGCATGGCATCCTGATACGTTCCGAATGTCGGGAGCCGCTCATCGATGAATTGATTCAGCTTCTTCAACGCCTCCTTACGCGTCACCGGCCATGGAAATGCATCGAGATTCCCGGGGTTATCACCAAAATCCCGTTCCACTTCCTTTATCACCTGTTTCGTGATGTCATCCGGACGAAAGGTCCTTGGTTTTACAAAATCCGTATCTTCATCTGCAGGCTTCCGATTATCCTGGTCAAACGACCACCTGCCGCCGACAGGATTCCCATCTTCCATCAATATGTCTCTTTCTTTTCTTAACCTTCTATAGAAAGCGTCCTGCTTCCACGGCCCTTCCCCTTTCAGCCGGTCGACTGCTTCCTCTTCTGAGAGCAGGAACAGCGGCTTCTCGGAATGGTAATGAACCGCTACCTCGCCGTTTAGATTGTTTTCCCATTTCTTCAGCGCCCGCTTCATCCTGTGATCGGTTACGGTTGTTACGTGTACTTCATCCGGGTGGTAGCGCTCCTGGTGGCTTTCCCAAGCTTCCGTAAAAGATTCCGCTTTGCGGTAATCGACGGTGAAGCCTTTTTCCTCCAACTCTTCTGCGAAGTGGCGCATGCCGGAGAAGATCAGGACGAGCTTCTGTTTGTGGTAGGACTGCCAAAGGGAACGCGATTTCGCTTCAACCATCAGAATGACGTCGTTTTGCTTGTCCGCTTCGTTCAATAAAGGCAGCTGATGACACAGCTGATTTCCGAAAATCCACCTCGTCTTCATCTCATCACCTCTGAAAGATAAGTACCACAAAAGGTACGTTGTGAATCCTCCCATAAAAAAACCCCGTCACAACGACAGGGATTTCACTCTTTTTCCGACTGCATCCGCTCTGCAAGCAGCTGTTTCACTTCATTGTAGGACCGCCCGGATTCCGCATTAAGACGTTTGACTTTCTCGATGTCCGTTCCGGAGCTTGTTACAGATTTGTGTTCCTCCGACACCGCTCATCACCTCCTCCTGTTAATCTCCGCTGCTGTTCTCGATATTATACATGCAGAACAAAGACTATATACCTGAATCTAAAGATCCAATGAAACAGATTAAAACCACTCACCCAAACAAAAATATGGTACTATACTCTTAAAAGTCTAATCAAAAAGGAGGCCGGGTAAATGAAGTGGAAAGCACTCCAATCAGAACGTGGTGTCACCCTTCTTGAAATCGTCGTCTCTATGACCATCCTATTCATCGTATTAATTGTTGCTTTCCCTTTGTTCACCCAATCTCAACGGTCCTCTTCCGTATCATCAAACATGCTAGATGCGACTTATATAGCACAGAAGAAGATGGAAGATGTTTATCACTTAAGTACATCTATTCCTTTCCAACAGGTAGAAACGGCGCTCGCCCCTATGAAGCGCATGGCGGAAACAGAAAAGACACTTCAAATGGAAGAAGCCGCTGACGGTTATTACATAGAGCTGACTTTGACGAAACCGGATGGCGGGCTGTCCACCATAATCGTGAAGGTGTTCCAGAATTCCGACAAGCAGGATTTGGAAGCGCAGATGGAGACGATCTACCGATGGGAGACAGAGGCATGAAGTCCTTTTTTCGGAAAGAAGACGGTGTCACGCTTGTAGAACTGCTTGCAGCCTTGAGTCTGGCAGGCATCCTCCTCCTCTTGATCAGTAACATCTTCTTCACAAGCCAACATCAATATGAGGTGCAGACAAAACAGATCGATCATGAAGCAGATGTACGCTATGCGATGAATGCCATTACCAAGGCGGTTCGTAAAACCAACGAGGTAAGCATAACGGACGAGCGCTTGAAGACGGATTCGTCCACTTTTGAACTGAACGGTTCCGAAATGTTACAGGATGATTCCCTCCTGGCACAGAACATCGACTCTTTCAAACTGGAGAAAAACGGAGACCAGATCCGTATCACGATCGAGAGCACATCCAACGGACAAGGGAAAACGACCTCTTTGACAACCGCTCTGTATATAAGGGAGTAACCATTATGAATGGAAAACGATTTACCAATGAACAAGGAATGATCTTCGTGTTTGTCCTGATGGTTCTGATGATCCTTTCGATCCTTGGTTTGAGTCTGCTCGGCCTTGTTGCAGGCAACACCAAGATCAGCTCGACGGAGCGGGACCAGCAGTCTGTTTATTACATCGCGGAAGCAGGAGCGGTCCAGCGGCTGCAAGATATGGAGGAAGCCGTCGATTTATCGTACGCTGACGCTGATGACGAACGTTCTTTCTACGAAGTATTAGAAAAGAAGATGCTGGGGACCGTCGACATTCAATCGTTCACACCTGCTTTTGGGAAACAGCCGGAAGCGGAAGTCACGATAACCAGGGACCAGGAAAATAACCCTGGAAGTTACCAAATCACATCGACAGGGAGGATTGGGGCGCGGACGAGGACAGTCACCCAGTCGGTTCACATCCAATGGCAGGAAAAAGGCGGCATGACCGTACCGAACGCGATGGCCGTCTTCACAGAAGAAACGATTACCTTATCCGGCGGAGCTCTTGTTGAAGGGAATATCGGAACGAATTCAGAAGCGGCAAACACCGTGTCCTTTAATGGTGGAGCGAGCGTAACCGGAGACATTTACGTTCCATCAGGCGCAGAAGATCAAGCAGTCAATGCTCCTGCCTATATGAATATTCCACCACCGATTCCGAATAATACGCACGTTCCGTTCGAGCTGCCCCCCTTCCCGGTCTATCCGGACTATCCGGTTCCTGATGACGAACGTCTTCAAAAGACCGAATGGAACGGCTATGACGTCATCAAGGACGGGAAGCTGAAAATCGACAACTATATTTCTGATGGATACACGCTCCATCTAACAAACGATATCCACTTCAAGGAAATCATCCTTAACAGCAACTACACGTTGACCATCGATGTCGGGGACACGGACAAAGCTATCGTCGTCGACCACCTGAACGTAAAGAACGGACATATAAACATAACCGGCACAGGGAAACTGACTTTATATGTGAAAGATGCGCTTACGATGGGTTCCGGCAGCACCATCAACGAAAATGGTTCCATTGAGCAGCTCGGTGTTTATGTCGCTGATTCCGACGAAGCTCGACGTATTAAACTGGCAGGAAGCCAGAAAATCTTCGGCTCTCTCTATGCGGAAACAGCGGATATAGAGTTGACCGGAGGCGGCGGATTTCAGGGACATATTTTTACCGGAGGCGGAAGCTTCATCATTTCCGGGGGAGCGAGAGCTTACGCGTCCCTCCTCTATGCTCCTCATGCGGACTTCCGGATAACCGGCGGGGGTAAGGTCCTTGGTTCTATCTTATCGAAAACGTACCGTTCAGACGGAGGGGGGACGGTGGAATATCAACCGTTCGACATTCCCTCCATCCCGTTCGTACCGGATGGAGACAGGAAGACACCGGACGATCTCCTCACTGCCGGCCCTGTAAGGGAAGCTTAATAAAAAGGAAAGAAGCAGAGATACTCCTCTCTGCTTCTTTCCTTTGCTGTCGAACGGTTAAGGTGAGTACAAGGAATCCTATTCTTTCTGCAGGAGCCCGTTCTCCAGACAGAAGGCAAGCATCAGCTCTTTATAACCAGCGCCATGAAACTCAATTCCGATCTGATCTCCTCCATAAGCCTTGATGATCCCTGTCCCGAATTTCTTATGAACAATCCGTCTGCCGATCTCGACCTCATCAAGCGTAAGCAGCCGCTCATCGGATAAGTCAACGTCCGCATGCTTCGGTCTCTTTTTAACAGTCGAACCCCCTGGCTGGATGATTCTGCGGACGTTCATGACGAAGAGCGATTCCGTCACGCGCTCGTTTCCTTTGTAGCTGTATGTCAGCAGCTGCAAGTCCTTCCGCGCTCTCGTCATCCCTACATAGAAGAGTCGGACCGCTTCTTCCATCGGCCCCTGATCCTGACTTCGGTACCGCTCCATGTCATCTTTGGAAGGCACGACCCCGTTGATCAAATCAATCATAAACACCTTGTCGAACTCCAGTCCCTTCGCGCTGTGAAAAGTAGTGAGCGTAAGCGGGCTTGTCTCTTTATTGAACTTGGACGTTTGAATCAGATGCTCCAATTCTTTCAAGCGATCTGCGAAGCCCTTTAACGACCCGAGGCCCTGAGCAATTTCCTCCAGCGTATCAAGGATCCCGAACAACTGCTCCGCCTGGAACCCGAACTTCTCGACCATTTTTTGCAGGGCATGATCGTAGCCGAGCTTTTCGCGGATTGTCCGGATTGCTTTGTCCGGTTCCATTTCATTGATGGCATGGAAATGTTTCTTCGCAAGCTTTAAATTCTTCTCCTGATAAGATGGAATATCGGTGTCAAGAAGCGTATCAAAGACAGAACCGCCCCCTGCCCTCTTTAAGAAAGCAACCTGCTTCTTCGATATATATCCGTTAAATTTCGTATGAATCCGATCCAACACATCGACGCGTCCATCGTTGTAAGAAAATCGCAGGAAATTAAGAATATCTTCGACGACCCAGTGTCTGAAGAACTTGGCGTCGATGTCCTTCATATAAAAGGAAACTCCCGCGCGGTCCAGCTTATCCGCCAGTGGGACGGCGGAAGCGTTATTCCGGTACAAGACCGCGACCTCTTCGGCAGAGCCGCTTTTCCTGATTTCTTCCGTCACATAATTCAACTGCTCCTCATAGTTTTTCAACGCTTTAATTTCTACTGGTTTCCCGGAAGGATTCTCTGTGAACATTTCTTTCTGGAAACGGTTCTTGTTGCGCTTGATGAATTGATTGGAAGCTTGGACAATTTCCTTGGAGGAACGATAATTCTGTGCCATCGTCATGACCGTTCCTTCCGGATACGCCTTCTCAAATTGCAGCAGCTTCGTCACGTCAGACCCGCGCCACATGAAGATGGACTGGTCATCATCTGCTACGACACACAGATTGTTCTGCGGTTTTGCCAGGAGTTCGATGATTTCATGCTGCACGACCGAATTGTCCTGACTCTCGTCTGTTAAAAGGTAAGAAAACCTCTGCTGGTATTTCTTCAAGATGTCGTTCTCTTCCAACAGCAGTTGATAGCCGTAAGTCAGCATATCATCAAAGTCGAGCAGCCGTTTCTCTGCACCTGTCTTCTTAAAACGTTCATACGCTAAGTAAATATCGGACGCATGCTTTACGGTACAGTCGACACTTTCCAGTTCCTTCCCTTCCACCATCCGGTTCTTAACGAAGCTGATATACGTCATAAGTTCATCCATTTCCTCCTCTGTAATCGCAGCCCCGTTCCGCTCTTCAAAGAGGCGCTTCAGAATGAATTTCTTATGAAGAGGAACGTCCGGGCCATCGAAGCCCTTCTTCCATTCTTCCTCACTGACGCTCCCTTCGATCAATTGAAAGTCCTCGCCCCGCTTCCTGAGAACTTCCCGAACCACCTGATACGCAAAGCTGTGAATGGTTGAGAAATGGACTTTCTGATCCGTCATCCCGGAAAAGAATCGATCGAAACGCTCCTCCATGTCCCTCGCAGATGCTTTACTGAAGGTGACAGCAAGAATTTGTTCCGGTCTCACCCGCTCCTCCAGTAGTAAATAACCGATTTTCATATTAAGGGTCGTCGTTTTCCCTGCCCCTGGGGACGCAAGCAGAAGAAGCGGTCCGTTTGTGTGGGTCACCGCCTGTTTCTGGACATCATTTAAGCGGACGCCCGTCTGTTCTTCCATTCGTGTAAAGAAGTCCATGATCGTGTTCCTTTCTTCTATATACTCAGCAAGAAAAAATAGATGGAAGAAGGCCGAAGTCCCCTCTTCCATCTATTCCTTTCCTCCGTAACAAAAAAGCCATCCTCCATTATAGCTTCTATACTGCATTCCATCCAGCTCCTTTAGTTAAAGGGACAAAAAATCCTCATCCTCCCTTCCTATTCCAGACTCCCATGATAAAATAAAGAAACGATATATTAGCCTGATTAGGAGTGGACGTAGGATGGATAAAAAAGATATTGCCGGTATTCGCAGGCAGTTGAAAGTAGAAAATGACCTATTGAAAATATCCGATATTTTCAATGTGTATATTATGAAGGAATCGACGGACATTTATCATTATCAAAGTCAGCCCTTTGATCTGCTCGACCAGGATCAGCAGGAGCTGTTCATGAACAATTTCAAGAAACTGCTGACAGGGCAGCTTGATGAGAAGCTGTTCGAATTGAAGTTTCAGCGTGAAGCGGAAGATCACACCCAGCTCCTTCTCCATAAAGGACTGCTGAGTACGGACGTAGAAGATTGGAAAGAACAGATGCTGGCCATGACAGAGAAGATGATTCGCGACCGACCGAATGAAAAAGACACCGTCATCACCTTCATTCGAGCGGAATACCGAAAGCCGATGAAGGCAAGGAATGAAGAGGCGGAGGAAAGCGAACGCGATACCGTATATTCGAATCCCTTCCTCCTCTGCAGCGTCAACCGGACGGAGGAACCGAAGAAAGCGATCCAATTCGACTACATAGAGAAGGAATTTAAATATAAAATCGAAGTGGACCCCGTCATCGATTTGAAGAATCCGATGACCGGCTTCTTGTTCCCATGCATTACAGACGGTGCTGCCGACGTTAATCACATCCTTTACGCAGCCGGTAAAGCAAACGAACCGGACTACACCTTCATCGAGGACGTGTTGAACGGAGAAGAGATTATGACGGCGAAGGAGGATAAAGCCGTATTCGAAGAAGTAATTAAAGATGTTGTCGGAAACCAGCTTAACCCTTCCACTCTTGCAAGCGTCTACGGCGAGATCAACCGCGTCGTCGAAGAGAACGAAGAAGATGAGGCGCCGAAACTGGATTACAGAGACGTTGAGCGTGTCCTATCCCAGAGCGGGGAGCAGGTCGATTCCGAGAAGGTGAAAAGCGCCTTTGAACGAATTACCGACGATGGGGCTTATGAGCTGAAAGCAAGCAGCATCGTGCCACGCTACAAGTCAAAATCGATTAAGATCAACACAAAAGTCGCCAACATATCCATCAGCCCGCAGGACTTGGAATACGTCCGGCAGGTCAACTATAAAGGAAAACGGTGCATCATGATCGAAATTGAAGAAGATGCGGAAATCGAAGGTTTTAAAATGCTTCCGGAAGCATTCGGAGACCAATAAAAAAAAGCACGCCTGCCGTTTCTGCGGCAGGCGTGCTTTTTTCAAGAAACATATAGAGGATGGAACAAACCTTTGCAGCATGCGCGAATCCTCGCTTCTTCCTTCTCTTTATATGTAACGACAAAGCACGTAGCAGGACCGCCTGACTTCTCGATATCCAAATCACAGTGGAAGGAGACATCCGACAAAAGATTATTGTCCTCCAACAATCCCCTCGTCTCGCCGGCAATTCCCTTGGACCCTACAGGAAGCACTTCATAGACCCCGTCCAACTGAAGCAGTTGATCGAACAAATGAAGCGGAGCAATGGATTCACGCTTCGTCCGTACCTCTTCTCCGACCAATGGCTCACCGATAACGGCAAATTTGGCGGTTTTCGGTGTCTTCCTCACTTTCTTACTTTCGGAATTCACCTGTCCAAGAATGGCAATAGCAAAGGCGGACTGAGGCAATGGAAAGTTCGATTCCGTACTCCCTGTAACCGGAAGATAATACCCCGTTTTCTTCCCCAGCTCTTCAATGGCGCCGGAAATCCTCCGCCACCCTTCTCCACCGGAGAAATCGTACAAAATCACCGATACAGGATCAGCACCGACCGCCCTGTTTTCCATATAAGCGACACGGAACAGCGCCTCGGCCACCACTTCATAAGGAGCTTTTACCTCATCCGCTTCCTTCTCACCGATAAACGCTGCATTATCCGAGCTGATCACAAGCTCCCGTCCTTCTCCTAAAGGAACAAAACTTACATCCCTCATGCTGCTTCCCCCTTTTATCCCTATCTTCCTAAGTGTACCTTACCACATCTCTGATTCCATCGTCCCTTGTTAGATAATCTTACAAGATTTATACTGGAATCTTTCCTATAGATTATGTCAACTATACAGGAGGTACAAATAACATGAACCATTTCACCTATCACAATCCTACGAAGCTGATTTTCGGAAAAAATCAGCTCGATGCATTGAAACAGGAAATACCTAAGTACGGCAAGAACATTCTCCTCGTCTATGGTGGCGGTAGTATCAAGCGGAACGGCTTGTACGATCAAGTCGTGAAACAATTGAGAGAACTCGACGTCACCATTTCCGAATTGAGCGGAGTCGAACCAAACCCTCGTCTTTCCACGGTAAGAAAAGGAATCGAAATCTGCCATCAGGAGAACATCGACTTCCTGCTTGCCGTCGGCGGAGGAAGCGTCATCGACTGTACCAAAGCAATTGTTGCCGGCGCAGCGTATGACGGAGATGTTTGGGACATCATCAATAAGAAAGTGACAGCTGAGGAAGCCCTTCCGTTCGGAACGGTGCTTACCTTGGCTGCGACCGGTTCCGAAATGAACCCGGATTCTGTCATTACGAATTGGGAGACAAATGAAAAATACGTATGGGGAAGCCCCGGGGTCACCCACCCTGCCTTCTCTATTCTAGATCCCGTCCACACGATGTCCGTCCCGCGCGACCAAACGATCTACGGAATGGTCGACATGATGAGTCACGTGTTCGAGCAATACTTCCACAACGTCTCCAACACGAAGCTGCAGGACCGTATGTGCTTCTCTGTCCTGCAGACCGTCATCGAGACAGCTCCGAAGCTGTTGGAAGACTTGGAAAGCTATGAGCACCGGGAGACGATTCTTTACTCCGGTACCATCGCTTTGAACGGAACCCTGCAAATGGGCTATTTCGGAGACTGGGCTTCCCACACCATCGAGCATGCGGTATCCGCTGTCTATGACATTCCTCACGCCGGTGGACTCGCCATCCTGTTCCCGAACTGGATGCGCCACGTTGTCGACCATGATGCCGAACGGATGATGCGAGTGATGCTTGCGATGTTCGATATCGATACGACAGGTAAAACCGATAAAGAAATTGCACTGGAAGGAGTCGATAAGCTGAGCGCCTTCTGGTCCAGTCTCGGTGCCCCATCGCGCCTCGCCGACTATGAAATCGGCGAAGACCGTCTGGAAGAAATAGCAGAGATTGCAGCGAAAGAAATGCAGCACGGCGGATTCAGCAACTTCCGCAAGCTGAACAAAGAGGACATCCTTTCCATCCTGAAAGCATCGTTATAAAAATGTAGACAAAAGCCATGGCGGATCATTCTACCGCCATGGCTTTTTGTCACGAAAAAAAAGGAGGACCAATGAATTGGTCCTCCCGTTCCTTCTTTATTTGTTCGAGCGTTTCAACACACTCTTATAATGAGTGAACGTATCAAAGCTCGCTTTTCCGTGGTACGCGCCCATGCCGCTGTCACCGACACCGCCGAACGGAAGATAGTGAGACGTCATATGGTTGATGGTATCATTGATCGCTCCGCCCCCGAAGGACAGATTGCCGAAGACGTCATCCTGAACCCCTTCATCATCAGAGAACAGGTAGAGAGCGAGCGGTTTGGGACGATCCATAATTTTCTCCACCGCTTCCGGAAGCTCGTCATAGGTCAGCACCGGAAGGATCGGTCCGAAGGTTTCATCCTGCATGACCGCATCATCCCAGGAGACATTATCAAGAATCGTCGGCTCAATGAAAAGCTGGGAACGGTCAGACCCGCCTCCTGCCGCTAACGTCCCGTTATCCAGGAACCCTTGCAGACGATCGAAGTGTCGTTCACTGACCACGTGAGGGAAAGTGTCCGCAGATACTTCCGTCCCGTAGTTGTTCGTGATCACTTGTTTGATTTTAGCAATGAGTTCATCCTTCACACGGCTGTGTGCAAGCACGTAATCCGGTGCGACACATGTCTGTCCGGCATTAGCATATTTGCCGCGTGCAATCCGTGCGGCCGTTTCATCAAGATCGGCATCCTCGTGCACGATCACAGGGCTCTTGCCGCCGAGCTCCAGTGTCACAGGAGTCAAATGCTTGGCTGCCGCCTCTGCAACGATGCGGCCGACACCGGTACTGCCAGTGAAGAAAATATAATCAAAGTTCTCTTTCAGAAGCGCCGTACTTGTCTCTACTTCCCCTTCCACGACACGAAGATAGTCCTCGTCAAAATGGTCGTTGATCAAGGCTGCAAGCAGATGCGACGTGTTCGGTGTCAGCTCGGATGGCTTCAATACGGCTGTATTCCCTGCAGCGATCGCTCCCGCCAGTGGGTTCAATGCAAGCTGGAACGGATAATTCCAAGGCGCAATGACAAGGGCCGCTCCATATGGATCAGCCATAATGAAGCTGGACGCACCCTCATGCGTTGCAGGCGTAGGAACTTCCTCCGGCTTCGTCCAATCCGACAGGTGCTCGAGCATGAAGTCGATTTCCGATACAACGAGACCGATTTCCGCCCGTTTCCCCTCTACTTCCGGTTTATTAAGATCCGCTTTCAGCGCATCAAGAATGTTCTGCTCGTTCGCTGTGACGAGGTTCTTCAATTTATTCAACGCCTGTTTACGGAATTCAACGGACTTCGTCTGTCCTGTCCGGAAAAAGGCTTTCTGTTTTTCAAGCAGTGATTGATAGTTTTCCATGATGTATTCTCCTCTCATCATTCTATTCAAAGGCAGCCGGTTCCAGCCGCCTCGTTTTGTGTGAATGACCAACAGAGCGTGGTCTTTGGTGTGCGCCATTAAAGATACGCCTCCTCAGGTAAATGGTCAAACCATTTGTTTCGGAAGGCGAAAGAGTAAATACCGACCATATCTCAGTTGAGAACCATTCCATACCCAACCAAAGTAACGAGCAGCTTCATTAAAAAATGTAAAAGATACTTTCTTTTCTGATAGTTTGTTAGAATGATAGTAACAACACACACTGCATTTACTACACAAACCTTTCAACCGCCTTGATAAACCCTTCCCTTGTCTACCAATCCTGTTATACTCTCAATTTTTTTCTGAATGTCAGAGGTTCTTTCTTTTATTTCTATTCTCTTTTTATTATAATTATAATCTGAGATTAGTTTTAATTATGTTTCTATTATATAGAGGAGGAGATTTGAACATGGATAAGAACGAAATGCACGACAGCAAAGCTGGCAAGTGTCCGGTATCTCATGGCAAAACGCAGGAAGAAAACGCCGTTACAACGACGAAAGTCGGTACGACGAATAAAGACTGGTGGCCGAACCAGTTGAACCTGCACATCCTTCGTCAGCACGACACGAAGACGACACCGATGGGAGAAGACTTCGATTATACAGAAGAATTCCAAAAATTGGATTACGATGCACTCAAACAGGACCTTCATAACCTGATGACCGACAGCCAGGATTGGTGGCCGGCCGATTACGGTCACTACGGCCCCCTCTTCATCCGTATGTCCTGGCATGCGGCAGGAACATACCGTACCGGAGACGGCCGTGGTGGTGGAGCAACCGGGAACCAGCGCTTCGCACCGTTGAACAGCTGGCCTGATAACGCCAACCTCGATAAAGCCCGCCGCCTGCTCTGGCCGATCAAACAGAAGTACGGCAACAAAATTTCCTGGGCAGACCTGCTCGTCTTGACCGGTAATGTAGCTCTTGAATCCATGGGATTGAAAACGTTCGGGTTCGGCGGCGGTCGTGAAGACATCTACCATCCGGAAGAAGACATCTACTGGGGTACGGAAACAGAGTGGCTGGGTGACAACCGCTATTCCGGTGATCGTGAACTGGAGAACCCGCTCGCAGCTGTACAAATGGGACTGATCTATGTAAACCCGGAAGGACCGAACGGCAAGCCGGATCCTTTGGCAAGCGCCCTTGACATCCGCGAAACGTTCGCACGAATGGGAATGAATGACGAAGAAACTGTCGCTTTGACAGCAGGCGGACACACCTTCGGTAAAGCCCACGGTGCCGGTGATGCCGAAGCACACGTCGGCGCTTCCCCTGAAGCCGCAGACATCGAAGATCAAGGCTTAGGATGGAAGAGCACTCATGGCAGCGGAAAAGGCCGCGATACAATTACGAGCGGTGTCGATGGTGCCTGGACAGCAAATCCTACGCAGTGGGACAACGGCTATTATGACTTGCTGCTCGGATATGATTGGGAACTGACGAAGAGTGCAGCCGGTGCCTACCAATGGAAGCCGGTCAATCCCAAAGAGGAACACCTCGCCCCGGACGCGGAGGATGCTTCCATTAAGGTGAATACGATGATGACGACGGCTGATATGGCACTCCGGGAAGACCCTGAGTACTTGAAGATTTCCCGCCGATTCCATGAAGATCCGGAATATTTCGCTGACGTCTTTGCACGCGCATGGTTCAAACTTCTCCACCGTGACATGGGACCGAAAGCCAGATACCTCGGCCCAGAGGTACCTGATGAAGACTTGATCTGGCAGGATCCGGTACCGGAAGCCGACTATGAACTATCCAGTGCAGAAACAGCGGAGTTGAAAGAGAAAATTCTTCGATCCGGACTGACGACGAGCGAGCTCATTACGACGGCCTGGGCTTCCGCAAGCACCTTCCGTGGATCGGACAACCGCGGGGGCGCCAACGGAGCACGCATCCGGCTTGAGCCACAGAAGAACTGGGAAGTGAACGAGCCCGAACAGCTGGATCACGTCCTCTCCGTTTACGAAGATATCCAAAAAGACTTGGATAAGAACGTCAGCCTTGCTGATTTGATCGTCCTCGGAGGAAGTGCGGCGGTAGAAAAAGCAGCCAAAGAAGCCGGCTTCGAAATCACCGTTCCGTTCGCCCCGGGGCGCGGCGATGCTTCCCAGGAACAGACAGATGTCGAAAGCTTCGATGTGCTGGAGCCGATGGCAGACGGGTTCCGTAACTATGAGAAGAAGCGCTATACGCTGAGTCCGGAAGAGCTGCTTGTCGACAAAGCCCAGCTCCTCGGACTTTCCGCACCGGAAATGACGGTTCTCGTCGGCGGCATGCGTGTCCTCGGCGCGAACCACGGCGGTACAGAGCACGGCGTATTCACCGACAACGTCGGCACACTGACGAACGACTTCTTCGTCAACCTGCTTGACATGGGCATCGAATGGAAGCCTGCCGGATACAATGAATACGAAGGACGCGACCGCATGACCGGTGAACTCGTTCGGACAGCGACCCGCGTCGATCTCGTCTTCGGATCCAACTCTGTTCTACGGTCTATCGCAGAAGTCTACGCGCAGGATGACAGCAAAGAAAAATTTGTCCAGGACTTCGTGAACGCCTGGGTCAAAGTCATGAACGCCGACCGTTTCGATTTGAAGAAGAAGAAAAACCTCGCCTATAATTAATAGGACATCCCCCTGAAAGCATCGCGCTTTCGGGGGTTTTTTCAATCATTTCTCCTATACGAAAGAACCATCCCCTTCTTTTTTGATATAATTCCATTAATAGTAAAAAGAGAGGAGTCCCGCTTTTGGAAGAAATCATCCGCTTTGAGAACGTCACAAAGAAATATAAAGAAACCACGGCCATCGAGCCGCTGAATTTCCATATCGATCGTCAGGATATCGTCGGCCTGCTTGGACCGAACGGTGCCGGTAAAACGACGATATTGAAAATGATCGCTACACTCACCTACCCGACGAGCGGCGATATTTACATAAATGGAAAACCCAACAGAAAGAAAAACCCAATTATATCCTGCATCATGGAAGGAAACAGGAACCTCTATTGGAAATTGACGGTCAAAGAAAACATCGAATTCCTTTTGACCTTGAAAGGAACCAATTATAAAACGAAACAGGATCAGATTACTATGCTGATGGACGAGTTTGCCCTGACATCGAAGCGTAACGAACTCGTCCAAAACCTTTCAAGAGGGATGCAGCAGAAACTTTCCATCTTGATCGCCCTCGTCGAAGATACGCAGATCATTCTCCTTGATGAACCGACGCTCGGACTCGATGTGTCCACTCTGAGAGATTTAGAGAAACTGCTTCCTTCCATCCCCCATCAAATGAATAAGTCCTTGTTAATCACTTCTCATGATATGAGATTCGTCGAGAAGGTCTGTAACAGAGTTATGATCCTTCAAGAGGGAAAGCTTGTTGCTGAAAAACACGCCGAAGAACTCAAGACAATGATGGATGCGAAAACGGGGACGGTCACCGTAAAAGACATGGGAGGCATGGAAGGTGCGCTTGAGCAGCAATGCCTTGCTTTTGTGAAGGATAACGATGGACTTCACATCACATTTCACAACATGGAAGAGTTCATGGGCATTCTTGAGCTCGCCGGAGACAAAGGGGAAATCATAGCATTCCATTATGGTCAGACGGCGCTTGAGGACTTATTCTTGGAAGCCATCCAATAAGGGGGACAGGTTCATGATGTTATGGAAAGCTTACATAAAGAAAGAAGCCATTCTAGCTAAACGGTACATCACCGATACCATTGGTGGTGGAATCACAATCTTCCTCGTGTTCCTGCTCATCTTCTATGGATACTCCGGCATCGTCGGCTTCAACCTCGGAAATGATACGAAGGAAAGTTTGATCCTGAGCTTCATCATCTGGATACTGGCGATATCGATTTATCAGAATATCACCGATTCCATTGAGGATGAAACACGGATCGGCACGATTGAACAACTCTACTTATCTAAATACTCCTTCCTCACGGTCATTACGTTCAAGTCATTCGCCATGCTGTTGATCGACTTCATTCAGATCTTTGTACTCTTAATGCTTATGATGCTCGTCACCCAGACGTTTCTTGATTTCCACAATATCGGATCCATCCTTCTCCTCACCTTCTTTGTTTCACTGAGCTTCTGGGGCCTCGGCTATGCCCTCGCCGGCGGCGTGCTGCTGTTCAAGAAAATCGGAACTTTCCTGCAGATCATCCAGTTCGTCCTGCTTGGACTGATGTTCCTTCCTGCCGAGGCAAGCCCGTTTTTCAAGCTGATTCCATCGGTTTGGGGATTGAATCTGCTGCGCGAGGTGATGGTGCACGGTACGCAGCTTTCCGCCTTTGGATGGACGGATTATCTGTATCTGACCCTCCCAAGCATCGCTGCCCTTCTCGTCGGGATACTCCTGTTCCGCAAGTGCCTGACGAAAGCGACGGAGCAGTCCATTCTCGGTTTTCATTGATCAGGCAGGGGTTAAAGAGAGAAAAATAGAAGAAAGTCGTTTTATTCCAATAGAATCAGGATAAATATCCTACACCGAATAAAATGACAAAGCTGGTGATCCTTTTGACTGCTTCCATTAAAAAAGTAGGGTTGGTCGCTGCACCAGGCTACCCCGATAAGCTTGGAGCGATTCTTGAGAACGAACTGCCCGACATGCTTGCATACTATGTAGATGAAACAGCCGATTGGCAGGTGGAATACAAGGTCCTTTCCCTCACCGGGGCGACAGAAGATCCCCGGGAAGTACTGGAGGCGACACTTGACGAAAAGCAGGAACAGGGATGGACGTTCGCCATTGCGCTGACCGACCTGCCCCTCTTCCATGATAAGAAAACCTTGATTGCAGAAACGCTCGCCCGGGGGTGCACCGCCCTGATCAGTCTTCCCGGGTTAGGAGCTGCGCCGATGGTCAAACGCGTAAGGGAAGCGATTCTACAGCTGATCAACGAAATGTATTACGGAAGCTCAGATAAAGACAGGGAAAAAGCCGAGGAGCGAATCCAATCCAAGGACGAAGACAAATATCCCGAATTAAAAAACAAGAGTTCGACAAAGCTGATGCGGCGAAGAGGTCTGGAACTGTTTTCTCCGATTCTGCGGGAGGCACCGGTCGAAATGGACAGCGACGTCGACGTCCGCTTTACGATCCGCTCCCGCGTGGTAGGCCTGCTCCGGCTGATCACGGGAATGGTCCGGGCGAACCGTCCGTGGTCGATGTTCCCGGCATTCATGAAGGTTATTGTGCTCGCCTTCACCACAGGTGCCTATGCTCTCGTCTTTCCGACCTTATGGAAGCTTAGCGACCACTACAGTACGTGGCGCATGCTCCTCTTATCTGTCTTATCAATTCTTGCGATGATCATCTGGATCATCCTTGCCCATCATTTGTGGGAACGGAAAAAAGATAAAGAAAACAGCCATCTGCGCCGGCTCTACAACACGGTGACCTTCTTGACGCTCGCCGTCTCCGTGATGCTCTATTACGCACTCTTATTCCTGATTTTCCTCGTCACCGTCTTTCTTCTTATTCCGAAAAGCATGCTGGAATCCCAGCTGTCCGCCGAAGTGGGCTACATGCAGTTTTTCTATATTGCCTGGACCGCCACAAGCGTGTCCACCATCATCGGAGCACTCGGTTCGGCATTGGAGAATGAAGAAGTCGTCCTTTCCGCTACGTATGGATACAGACAGCGCCAGCGCTATGAGCAGATGAAAGAGGCTGAGGAGAATGAAGACAAGGAGCGTTATTAAAGGAAAAGGGAGGACTCGACCAGGCGATTTATGAATCTCTGATTATTAGGTATAATAGCCGTACCGGGTGAGGAAAAAAACGAGTCTCCCCGAATAAAGGAGGCATGTCGTGTGGACCGCAGCCGTGAAGAAGCCGTAATTCATAATTATCAAAAAGGCGAAAAGATGATGATTCTGCTTTTTGCCCAGTGGTGTATCAATCATGAATTGGACCCTGCCGCCATCTATACAGAGGCCTATCCGTACCAGGATAAAAATAAAGAATTAGTGGAAGCTTTGGAGCTTACGGTAACGAAAGAAGAGTCGGACTTCATTGATTCAGGGATGCTGCTTGAAGCGCTGTCTATCTATGGAAACGATGATCTCGCTTTTGTTGTGTCGGAGTTGGTAAGTAAGAAGAATTTGTAAGGACGTTTAAACGGGAAGAGGGTATGCCTTTAAGCATACCCTCTTCCCACTTTTATTTTAAGTGATAGATCGAAGTAAGAACTACATTCCATAACGAGTAATGCAGGGACTACGCAAAAAAAAGACCCAAACATCGAAGTTCAGGTCTTGTTAGAAAAAGCATATTTTTTACTGGGAAAGGTTTATTTTAGTTAGACACCTTCTTCTCCAGCCACGTCACACACTCCACGTGACTCGTGTGCTGATCATAGTCAGCAAATAAAATGTAGTTGTGTTCACCTTATTTATCACGCTTACCACGACGATAAGTTTTAATATGTACTTCCTTTCCATTTTGTATTCGTGTTATATTCTCTAACTTTAAGTTGTGTCGGACTTATCCTGTCATCCATTTTAGTAGAAAGCTTGTCTAGGTTACTTTTACTTTGGTATTTAAATAAATCTTTAATTTTCTTCTCTATGTAAGCCTCTCCCTGAGCAAGAGTGGTTTAGTCATGTTACTTATAAAGTGTAATTCTCGAATCGTGTACAAAATTTCTAATCTTATAGATTGTCTCTTTTGAAACCTTAGATAACTCTTTTAAGTGTTTATCGTACAATTTCCTTCCCTCTTCATCTACCCACCTATAATCACTGTTCAAGTGAGGGTGTAAATGAAATCTATTATTTTTAGGGAAGAAGTTAAATATTAGATGCGTTGTGTAGTCCTCAAGAGATTTCAGTAAGCTATTAAATGCTTTTTGTAATTCTTGGTTAAAAAAACTCTTGGATAGCTTTGTGTATGAGTGGACAAAATCATCGATTATTTCTCGTTTTTCATAAGTATATGCACAATAAGTATTTATAAATTCGATAATATCTATTAAATCATCATCTTCAAGCCTATCAATTACTTCGCCTAACATGGCTTCATCCATTCGAAATAATCTTTCGTTTTTTTCACCATTTCGTTTTGCTTCTCTTACCTCTGCACTTCTTACCCACCCCCGAAATTTGTACTCAGAATCATCTTTCCTTACAAATTCTTGTAGGGAATAAGAAATTTCTGTAGGAATTTCTTCTATACCTCCAACAAAACTAACTATGTTATCTAGAACAGTCTTTTTAAAACGATCATACTTTTCAATGTTAGATTGCTTAGCCTCTCTCTCATATACTTCTAGATTTATACTTGCAGCCTTCTTGTTTATTAGGTATTGATCATTTAAAACTATAGAAAACACAGGTATTTCATGCTTTATTGCAAATTCATATTCTAATTGCGTATAGCTTTTACCCGTCTCAGGTTCTAAAGATCCATATTTACCTCCTAATATAAGCATTAGGAGATCAGACTCTTTAATCCACTCTTCAATCACTTGCCATTGACTTTTACTAGCAGCAGTAAATAACTCCATACCTGCAGGGATGTGACCTGCTCTCAAGATACCTTCAACAGCTTTTTGCCTCTCATCTTTCAGGTCCAAGTAAGTTGAAGAGACAAAAACTTGCAATTTCTTATCCATTTTAAAATTCCCTTCCTGTGACAAAACACTCAAAAACCAACAAAGTTCATTTTATTATACCAAACATAACATATTAAAAAGACAAGATAACAAAGCTTAAAATGTAATGCATTACATCCCCAAATAATCATTTGGGGATTTTTATTCATTTTAGTTAATATAAATACAAATAAAACGCTTTTTAATAGTGTTTATTTTTCCGAATAGGAATATTTATTCTTTGTTTTTTTATTTCAATGTAATACAAAAATAATCTATAATTGGTATTATAAGCAAAATATTTTTTTAGGAGGACTAAAATGGAAAATGAAAATCTTTATTTGAATTATATGGAAAAGAGTTCAATTATAAGTTTAATTACTAGATTCAATGAGATAAATGATAAGACAAATAATACAGAGTATAGCCTAACTAATACAGAACTATTAGAGTGGTACTTCTTAATAACAAGAATAAATGAGATGAATACCTTAAATGTAACAGAAAGACTCAATATAAATGATTTGGAACAAGAAACAATTTTTGATTGTTTTAAACACGTTGAAGAACTAAAGGTAAGAGCACGTTTTAGTTTGAGACATCGAGGAATTACAAAAGAAGAACAAAATTCATTCATTGCTAATCGTGACAAAGAACTAGCCAATGTCACACTTGCAGACATAGCCAGTAAAATAGATGTGGGCAAGCTACCTAAAAAAGAAGTAATTGAGCTAGATGAAAAGGGTGTGATTAAAATAGATCCTAGTAATCCATCATATAAGTTCTTTACGGAAGATGATTAATGTATGAATGCTTTATACCCGAGGTATATGTAGACGTCAAGTCGAATTTTACACTTTATGCTCGTTTTCCCTTTACACTTCTGCTGAAAATATGCTTTTTCTATTTTTCATACGATGACTTTCCTCATTCTCTCCGCCATGTATAACTTCCACACGATGGAGTAAACGATCTAAAATCGCTGTCGTAATCCCCTGGTCGCCAATCAAATGCCCCCATTCCTCTGGACTTTTATTTGAGGTCAAAATGATCGAACTTCGTTCGTATAAATGGTTAATTAAATGAAAAAACAGATTTGCCTCTCGTTGATCCATCGCCATATACATCAGGTCATCAATAATCACAAGGTCAGCGTTTCTCATTCGTTTCAGTTGTACCTTTGATTTGTTCAGATACTCTTCCGTCTTTAAGAGCTGCACAAGATCCCCCATTGTAACGAAGTAAACATTGAATCCCCTGGAAACAGCTTCGATCCCCAGTCCAATGGCAATATACGTTTTCCCTATGCCGGGTGGCCCGAGAATAATTAAGTTATACTGCTGTTCCAGCCAGCTTAACTCTCTGAGTTGAGTTAGTTGGCGGGCAGTCAGAACGTTTTGACCACTCAGTTCAAACTCATCTAACGACTTAACGAAAGGAAAACGTGCCCATTTCATTCTTTTTTCAAGGCTTTTTGCTTCACGCTTTGCTAGTTCATATTGCGTAATCGATTCTAGAAATTCTAAGTAGGTCCATGAGGATTTTTCAGCTTCGCGAAGAAGCTGTGGAAGCTCCTCCGCCGTTTCTGAGAGCCGTAACTGACGAAACTGATCTTGTAATTCTTGTACTGTCTTGTTCATGATGATCGACCTCCTAAAATGCTGGTATAAGCATTTAAAGATCGAGTAGAGGCTTTAATATGACAACGTCTTGTTGAATAGGTATTAAAGGGTTTTATCTCTTTTAGCGGGTCATGAGGTAATTTATGAATGTGCTGGGCGATATCACGAAAGTCATTCGCACTAAACAGCTTTTCTCTCATACATTTGGCTAATACTTTTCCGATTACCGTTGGGTACTGTTGGATGACCTGGTGAATGATCGCAAACTGGTCTCGACGATACCTTGGGTATCTTTGGCTAATCTCGTCAAAGTAAGTAGCTGCCTGTGTTTGATTTTCAAAAAAGGAGACCAACCGTTGTTTGAATTCTTCAACCCCTTTGGAGCGATCACGGGTATGATTGCGGTTTTGAATGAGCTTTCCTTTTTCTAAACTGACACAGTGTTCGGCGATGATTTCACTTTCTGCTTCCTTTCGAATTACGAGCGTCGCCGGTTCTTGGCCTGTCACTTCAATCAAAACATGATTATCAACGTTTGTTTGATAAGTCCCGAGAGGGACGGAATATCGATTAGACTTATACCGGATTGTATTGTCCTTGCTTACACTTCTTGATATACTTTGATTATTGGTACTTTCAAATGAAAGTAGGGAAGAGACCGGCTTTAAGTGTTGCTTTTCGACGAGAAACACTTCGGCTGGTCTTTTTTTTGTTGTCTGATGAACTTGATAATTTCCGGTACGCTTTAGCCATTGTAGGGCCCGCTGATTCCAATCCTCTATATCACGGAACACTCGACTGTCTGCGAAATTGCCTTTAATGTACTTCACTACATTCTCAATCATTCCTTTAGATTCCGGATCAGCTCTCCTACACAAATGAACCGTAAACTTACGTTCATTCACATAACTTTGAAACTCAGCTGTTAAAAGCAGCTGTCCTGCATTTTCACTAACCGTAATTAAATGATCCTGATCGTATACAATTTCTTCTGTACACCCTCCGTAGAATTGAAAGGCATTTTCATGGCAGCGAATCGCATCTCTCGTGGTAAATGGTCTTGACTGCCATTCCATATACTTTTGTCTGGAGTGGGCGAGTACAAACGCAATGAAATACAACTTAATCTCTTTACGGTCAGTTGTCTTCTGTTTTGTTTCACCCCAGTCTACCTGGAGTTGTTTCCCCATTGGTTGTTCAGGTATTGCCTCATATTGGCGAACCAATTGTTTCTTCTCAATTTGGTAGACTTCCCTGACTTCTCTAACATATGACCTCACTGTACTTCCACCGACCGCTAGGTCGGGGTATCTCTCTAAAAGCCAATCGTGTATCTGTGCAGCACTCAAGTGGGGATACTCTTCTAACCAGGCGAGTATCCAATCTTTGTAGCTGTCTAATTTCTTTTTCTTGCCAATCGGTTGTTCCGTATAAGCTTTGGCTTCTTCAAAAGTCATCTCTAAATATTTATAGACAGTTGGTCTTGAGATCTTAAGCTCCTTAGCAATTTGTGCTATTTTAAACTTCCGTTTATGTAGGTCTTTGATATTTAAATACAACACTAATTTCTCCTCCAAAATCCTAACCTCCAGTAAAATAATGTCACCAACTATTTTACTAAAGTAATAGGCTGATAGAGCAAAAGTGTAAAATCTTATCAAGCGAAAACTGTCAACTTTATTCTAGCGTTTACAGTATATTAAATCGGTTCTTTATACACCAAACATGAAATGGGCTGGTCTATATGAAGCAGCATGAAAGAAAAGGCATTCATAAACAATACTTGCTAAACAAAAATAAAACTCCCCCCTCTGAAGCTAAGGAAAGAGCGGAAGAAATGAGATTAAACGAGGTTGAGCTGCATGTGTTTAACAGTTCTTCAGAATTAGATGGAAATACGGGAGTCTTTGGTTTAGGTGTTTCATATGTTGGACAGAGTCAAGTAATTACTAAATCTAGAAAGTTTTATTTCCCTACTCAGAAAGGGAAAATTCAACAAGTAATGGTTCAATCTATGATTTTCTCTTTAATAAAATTAGAAGATATTCTGCTTTGTAAAATAATAAAACCTAAAATAGTAAACATATATTCTACTTTAGAATCAAATGGAATTGATGTTTTAGGACACCACCCTCTATATCTGTCAAATAATGTGCAATATATCAATCAACTATTCAATAAATTAAACAGAGATTTTCATGATATTTCCTTTCATCATATGCAATTGGATAAGGGATTACGTACTTACAACCCTTTTTTTAAAGCTGCAAATAATGCAGCACGCAATATTATACAAAAATAAACATAAAATTCCTATGTGAAAAGTTATTTAAAACTAATACTTTATTTAAATGAGTGAGATGGCTTTACGCCTCTCACTTTTTCTTTGCACTCTACGCCTACATTCTTCTTAACTTAGAATGTCTCTTATAAATGGGGCTTAATGTTTGCCAATCTATATGAATAATTAGCGAAATTGTATAAAAACAGAGCTATTACTTGTTATAAATAAGAATTGTAAGGGATTATTTCCCCCTCCCTATAGAAACTCTTCTAATCTCCCTTTACATGAACAGTACCATGCTGACCGAGTTCGTCAAAAAAGCTAATAAGATATAGAATTTAAACATAAGTGATCACTTAAATTAACAATAGATAATTTCAAGAACTGGCCAGTTCTCTAACTTGATAAATAGTGATTAATTTGACGAATATATAGGGAGCTTAGAGATGTACACCAATGTAATAATAAGCAAGCAATTTATTGAAGTAAAACGGCAAAGTATCCCCCCTCTTATACCTAGAACACAAAGAGGAGGACGCAAGAAGAACTTTAATGCTACCGAGGATAGTTGCAATGAGTTAAACCATAGAGTAAGCGTGAACCGTGCCCGCAAAAACATAAGGAGATTATTAGAGTGTAACTTTTCGTTCGGCTATTCATTTCTAACTCTCACTTTCAACCAAGACACCACTCATGATATAACAGATTACTCTCAGTGCTATAAGGCATTTTGTGATTTCAAAAAACGTCTTTCTTACTATTTGAAGACAATGGAGCTGCCGGTATTTAAATATATAGGTGTTACAGAGTTTCAAGACCAAAGAAATGGAGCCATACATTATCACCTTGTATGTAACCTTAATACTGTAAATAGACTTAAGGTTGAAGAATTATGGGGGAATGGGTGGGTTAACCTTCAACAGGTTGTTGCTTCCCCAACTGATAATGAGAAGATATCTAGTTACATGAAAAAAGGAATATCTGATCCTAGGCTAAACAAAAGGAAAAAATACTTTCGATCCCAGCATTTAGAGAAACCTATATATATTGACCTTACTGAGGATCAAGAGAAGTTGGACCAGCTCATAAATTCCAACACATTAAAACTTAGTGAAGAATCTTACCAATCACCTATATACGGTGCAGTTAACCTGGCAACATACTATATAAATAACTTCGATGGAGTGAAAATACATGCAAAAAATGCTACTCGACCAATTTCCTGAGGTACTAAATGTTGAAGATATTCAAATGATACTGGGAATAAGCAGGAAGCAAGCCTATGACTTAGTAAATTCAGGGGCTTTTCATTCAATAAGGGTTGGCAGAAGGATAAAAATTTCAAAAACAGTTTTCTGTAACTGGTTATATGGAGAGGGTGGTTTAAGTGTTTACTAAAGTAGTACACGGTGGAAATCTTGTTTGGGTGTATGATCACGAAAGAAAACTAAATTCTGGTAAATTCACCTTTGAGAAGAGCAAGCCATTGGAATATGGACGCCTCATCCAAACTAACTTTTATAGGGATCCTTATATTACAGAGCCAATAATGTGTTTAGAATTCCATGAAAGTGAATTTTATAATGTAAAAAAAAGACTAGAAAAATTCATCCAATATCTAAAGTCATCTGTATTGAATAAATTTAAGTACATTGCTGTAATAAAAATGCCTATTGAAAACGATCCTGGTATGATTTATTTCTTATCCGATATTCCTGCTGGAGTTATCCCACATGAAAATGAAAACGAGAGGTATTGGGATGAATGGATGGACTATAAATTTTTCACTGCATTTGAATTAACCTCAATTATTGAGGATTCAATGGATAGAGCAAGTAATGATGTAAGTGTTCCCAGAGCTACAAGTGTATTCATAAAAAAACATTTGGACTCTCTTGAATTTATATATGGCGACGAAGCGGTATCATTCTTGGACAGCATCAATATAAAACAACGAGACTTACTTTCTCAAGAAAGCTTAATGGATTATAGCGGCGGTTCAACAAGTGTTTATCAATACTCTTTCATGTAGCATCCAAGCTCGCTAGAGAGATACTCTACCTTTTAGAAACCGGACAATAATACCCAAGGTATATACTGCAAATTAGATTTAATACTGGGTTATGCTTTTATTAATATAGATTTCTTTGTATGATTGTAGCATTAACCCACTTTATATTAACTTACGTTACACATGATTTTTCCATTCAAAATCATTTCAACTTACTTCAAGTAAAAAGATCGCTCTCTTATAAAAGGTTAGCGGTCTTTTTTTGTTGTAAACCTTCCTAGATTTCGAGGTTATGTTGAAGAATAAGGATTACTTTCTTCCTTGCTTTCCTTCATTGCTTCTTGGTCAAATGTTTCACCTCTTTCAACAGCACCACCAGGAAGAGACAAACCACTCCCCTTATTCTTTACCATTAAAACCTTCTCTTTGATTTCATCAAAAATAAAGGCGTAAGCTACATCAACTCAATCCACCTAAAATCATTCTTCCATAATAGTTGTATTTTATTTGCTCCCTGATAATTAATTATTGTCTATATCAAGCAAGCGCCCCGATTATATAAGAAGTTATAGTTTCCACTCTTCATCTATTCCATATAGCTTCATGGGAAATGGTATGATATCCTTCTTTCTTGTCTTTTCTCTAAAATTCTCTTCCACATGAATTTCCATAATAAGATAGATTATTGCATCCCTGCTTAATTTTAAAAGAGTTAATGTATGTTTTAGTAACTCTTCTGTGGTTAAGTAATATGCTAGTTTATCACCACTCACTTTATCAGGGCTGATTTTATAAATAACAGTTTTCACATATTTATGCTCCAAATGATTTCTGATATCACGTATCACTTTACTCTTGGGCTCAATAATTGAATTGAAAACAGGAAAGAAATCTTTAGCGATCCAATATAATCCTCTTAATGGTAAGTTATATATTGTCTTTTGTATAATAGGGTTTTTATACTTGTACCTTCTTTTTTGTTTCCGTGTTCAGATTTCCAAATTGTATTAAAATTAACATCCTTCTCTTTAATCTCGGTCTGGTAGTATTCATTAATTAAGTATGCGATCTTATCAAACAGTGAATGCGCCGATTTAAATACCATTTTTATTTTAAAATCGCTTAAAGAATGAATTGCATAATCAAGCGTATCTACTTGATGGACATTCTTGTCAGAAAAATGAACCTTACTTTTAGGTTTTATGGAATCAAAAAGCAAAAATCTGGTTGAAACATAATCTTGTTTTATCTGGTTCATAAATAGCTGCAAATTCATCTAATGAACTACTGATCATTTTGACTTTTTGAGACAATTCACCCCAATAATCTTTCAAACAGCTTCCTCCTAACCTTTATTTTGATTACTATATTTACATGTGATCTAAGTAATGCGTTTCAATTTATATATATTACCTCGAAACTGAGTCTTCCACAATCCTTCCCAAAACATTAAGAAGAGGCAATTCTTCTGTTAAAGAATTGCCCCCAATACAGGAAGACTAGATTTCAAGATATATCTAATGAAATCCCATTGTAATTAAATATCTTCAAACTCTTTAGTCTTAGGATTAAACCATCTATCTTTATCTGGAGTGCGCCTATGCTTATTATCTGTCCATTCTTCAAATATCGCTCTACAAACATTATTCAAACACACATATAGCTTTGAATAACCTCCAGGGAAAGGGTCATTATCCTGCCCCATCATCTCTTCTTTACAATACTTACAAATCACCTATTCTCAACTCCTTATCAAAAATTAAAAGCCTAGCTTCTTCCAAGAATACTCTGCGCCAGCCTCTTCTAACATCTGATTCCAAGAACAAAAAGATGAATTTTCGCTTACATATTTATCAAGTTCATTCTCGTCAATGTTATCGAAATCTTTATCCTCTTCAATTCCAAAAGGACTCTGATTAAAGAACTCACTGATCGTAGAATAACTTGTGTACTTTTTCATAAAACCATCATGAAACAACTCGTCAAATGAAACACTTTTTGTATTTTCTAGCTCATTAGCACCTTTCTCCATCTGCTGGATTATCTTTTCAAAATCATCAAATCCATCCATTTTGAATTTCATAAAACCTCACCCTCCAATTAATTACAAATCTTAAATTTCATTATTTTTCCATAAAAAGACTCAAATTAAATATTAAGCTACTTTTCTTTAATGGATTTACACCTGTGTCTTTTCTTTTTGGTAATCCTCTAATTTCTTCACAATAAATTCAAGCAACATAATACTTTTAACTGAATTTTCTACGTTCCCGTATTTTATATCAGCACCATGAAGTATTGCATGCCTACTAAAAACTGGGAGTGGCGTGGTGTTATGTTCAAAACCATGTAAAATAATGTTTAGGTAGAAACTTTGAATCTCCTTATCAAAAGAAAATGCCTTATCTTCCGTGTTCAAAATTGTTGTAATCTTCTTCCTTATATTCATATTTCCTACATGATCTGTTGCATCAGCAAAAATACCTTCAATTTGAGGCAGAATTGTAGCTACGGATAAAAAATAATCTCCCTGAATATGCGCTTTGAAGACTTGACTAATTATCGGGATCCTTCTCTTCATCCACGAAATGTTTGACCAATGAGTAAGCAACGTATTTAATTTACTTTCGTTATATCTTTCCACCAATATTTTTTTAATTTTCCAAGCACCTCTTCAGCCCCATATTTATCAGTAAGTTCTACTATATCAATTACTTCATTCATCGATATGGTACTAATAGGTGGAAAACCGGCTACCAACATAAGCTGTTTATATTTCTGTTCATCATCTTTAAGGCCTCTATCTAATCTATCTTGAAAGTCTTCTAAAGAACTAATTAGATTAGGATAATTACTACAAATAGATTTTAATTGATCTAAGATATGATTTGGATCAAATTTAAAATCAAAATTACTTTTCACTTTACACCTCCTCTTCTGTCTTTAAAATATGATAAATGAAATAAATCAATCTAAGCTTTTCGTTGACATTCTCCCAGGAAACTCATTGAGAACAAACCCCTATATCTCCAACAGACACCAAATATCACTAGGTCTAAGATAACTCCTAATAATCACTTTAATTCATATACGAATGAGTATGGATATTGTTCCGAAAATCTGAATGTTATCACGAATTCAAATCTTCAGCAAACCTGTCCAAAACGTTAAGTAAGGGGCAATTATCCTGCTAAAGAGTTGCCCCTTATAGTTGAAGAATCGAATTCAAAATATTTATTTCTTTGCACCAATATTGAAATAAAAAACAACTGTTATCTGGTTTTCTTTAGTATTATCAACTAATTATTATATAGATCTCTTAATGTACTTGCTTGTTATGCAGTAATTTCAAAATATTCATCTTCGTTTGTAGTATTACTTGCAACAGCTCCACCTTCTGACTTGTACCACAAATACTTTTGTTTCACTTTCAACACCTGATTACAGCCACTGGATCTTACAATCCCTGCCATCTTTTGGACCACTCTTTGACAAACAATTCACCAGCTGTTGACTCCCCGTTTTCCATAAAAAACTTTAAGTAACTATTAAAGGCGTGACAATCACTTCACTCGGTTGTTCTAAAGGCATCCTTGACACTGAGCCTCCGGCAGATATGATGTGGCATCCTTTGCCACCATCCCCCTTAGGACGTTCCCTACGGTCACTCGGGAGCTGCCAGCCAGGCACCTATCATATCTGTCTACTCAGTATCAAGGACTGCTACGATTGCCTTTTGTTGCAAAAGGTGGCATTAGTGGTACATTTCAGTGGCCGTAATCAACACCCATTTTTTTAAAACATTCTATCTGTTTCGATTACTGAATTGGGGGTCAGACATCCACCTAGATTCTAGGTCGCCCTAGCACCCTTGCCTTTTGCTAACGGTTACAACGACATTCACAGTGCAGGACTTGAACCCTAAAGTCTATGCTCATGCCTGGCACACCAAAAAAATCACCTCCAAACTTTGGAAGTGCTTTCTATTATATGTGAGAGAGTAACCCTTTCAATTCTTCCTCACCTACGATTCGAGGACCATCCTCATCTATTTCAGGGTGAAATCTCAAGTAAGTGACAACTCCCAATCTTTTTTGGACTTCTTGTGTTCCAGCCCCTGCATATAAACATACCACTCGATCCACACAAGCTCGGAATCCCGCTTCTTCCAACACGGAGAAGAAACTATAGTATTCAGTCAATTGTTCCGTTGTTTTATTCATATATTGTGAATTATATATGTTCCTTAGTTGACTGAACTTCGCATCCATAACTAACGAAGTATCAAACAACTTCCCATCTTCCGTCTTCTTAAATACATCTATCTTAAGATCAGGCTTCTTCTTAGCAAGGTTTGTGTAGAAGTACTCTCCTCTCTCAATAGCCTCTCCTTCGGTATGAGGATGGTAATGGTCATACCACACATGCACTATTTTCTCCTCATTCTCCAAGACAAATTTAGTCCCTTCTTGTATCCGATCTTCGAAATAAAGGTTCAACACATCATCGTCAATGCCTTGCACGATTTCAAACCCTTTATCCGTGAATGTCTTAACCACTTTAAAAAGACAGAAATACTCGTATATTTGCCATGTAGGTTTAAGAATCGGAGTCAGCTGATTGTCTTCCCCTTTATTTTCTCGAATCTTCCTCAATTCTTCGAATATAGCATCCACTCGAAAGTATTGATTCTTTTTCAAGAATGGCTTTCTAAAACCTCGTTCAACATCCCTAAGGAAAGAGTTATCGATAAAGAAAATGAGCTTACTCTCCATTTTTTCTAAAACCCTAAGTTGCTCATTCAAAATCGAAACCTTTGTTCTAGTTTTTTTGATATCTTTATCTAACATATACATTTGGCTTTTGATATTTTTTTTTGTATTTTCACCAGTGTCTCTTTTTACTAAAAGCATTCCTTTTTCTTGCTTCACCTTATTATGCTTATCTTGCTGCTCTTTCAACTTCCGCTGATAACTATCCAAATCTTTTTCGATGTAGGAAGACACCTCTAACAAGTCCTTCCGCCACATAAGCAGAATGTTCTTCAACCAGCGATTCTCTTTAGAATCAAAATCCCTTATTTTCTTCTTGTTCAATTGAAAATTACTTTGTTGGACACCTGCATTCTTAGCTAACCCCTTATTCGAATTCGCCCACCGAATGCTCTTGTGATCTATTTTTCCCGCCCGTACAGAAGGTTTATAGGATGTCCGGATATAATCGTGAGGGTTTCTCTCTATCGCTGTCATACAGTACATATATTCGTCGTAAATCTCCGCAATCTTACGAGCGTAGTCATAGTACCAATACTTCGGCAAGTCCGCCTCATCATCATTTGACAAGGTTTTATTGCTATATACGAAGTCATAGATAATATCTTGCACCTGCTCATTTAAATACTCATGCAAATGCCTCACTTGAGACTCATCAAGGTGGTGAGGGAGGACGTTAATCCCCCCAACATACCTTTCCCCGCCAAAAAGCACCTCAATAAAATAAACCCCCATACGCCATGGAAACTCTTCGTTATCGTTAGCTTGATAAAGCCACTTCTTTCTTCCTCTTCCCACTTGCAACGGATGATCGAATACAACTTGTTCATCAGAGGAGTCATATACATTCGTTTGTATCTTACAAACCGCCCCCGATTCATGAACCTCTTTTTCATCAACATAAAACTGAAGTCCAATACGAGAGTTCTCTTTCAAAACTGTAAGCCTTGAAACATCTATATCTTCTTCACTTTTCCAGAGTTGCTCTACTTCATAAGGACGTCCGAATCGGTCTTCAAAATAACACCGAAAAGGTAAGACTTTCCCTTTATAATGTGTAGCCATTTCGCATCAACTCTTTCGCCTTTTGTTCAAGGTACGCAATAGATTTTTCACAATTATTTCGATCTTCCGTGTCAAGTACAGAACTAATACGTCCACCTGAGTATCCCTTCTCTTCATCGTATCGTCCAACTAACTTTTCGATTTGATCTCTATGACCTCTGATTTTAGAGAGAATACGTTGTTTGACTTGGAAGTCGAAAGCAGTATTCCTGTTCAAGAACGGAACGCCACTCTCATCACAAGGAATATTATCCAGATAGTGACCAATTTGCTCCGCAATACGGAACGATACTCCTGTCTGAGAATCAAAATTACTAATCTCTTCATGTAACTTATCGAGGATAGATAACTCCCGCTCTTCCAACGAAGCTAATCGTTTCCCGTTATTCACAACCCACTCTTTATAGTTGTCTGCGGTAATTTCAGCATCAGGGTTTTTGATTTCATTCTTCTCTTGATCCGCATAATCAGTCGGACTCTCAATATTTTCATTGATTTCGTGTTTGTAAGCATCCGCAAACGATGTCTTCTCTAGAAGAATGACGTTACTTCGATCCAACATCCGATTAGAGAAATCTCGTGTTGTTTCGTCGAAATTCGCTGTTCCGACGAACAAAACATTATTTCCAATCAGGATACCTTCCCTCAGATGTTCCTGAACACACATCGCCCCTTTATTGAACAACCGAAGGCGCTTTTGTCCCGTCTCTAACTCTAATATCGATAGAAAATCACTGAAATAGTGTTCGACCTGACCTAAGTTCATTTCATCAAACACAACCATGTGCATCTTGTCTTCATTTTTACTTGCACGATCCAAGAAAGAAACAAGTCCTACATCACTCTCTGTGTATACTCCTGTTTGAGGATTCAAGAACCCTAACAAATCACTCGGCTCTGTGTACGAGGGCTTAACAGGTACAAACAGAAGGTTGTCACCTTCATCCATTTTCATTGCCTCTGCATATAGCATAGCTAATTGTGTTTTACCTGTTCCGCTCATGCCACCCAGTATTGTAAAATTTGATGTCTTTAACGAGGTATGAAAATTGTATAGATCCTCAAGCGAATATCTCAATTTCTTTTTTCTCGCCAGGTAATCAAGACGAAGAATGAAGTCCCCTTCACCAATTTTATCAGCAACATCTTCTTTGGATACTTGCTCTTGCTCTTGAGAAGATTTCTCTTCCCTCACCTTGCCTTCGGATGCCTTTTTTTCTTCTAGCTTTTTCTGTCTCTCCAATTCTGCAATGGACGTACCTTCTTCTTCAAATTGATCAATCCAGCTTAAACGGTTGTTGTTAGAAATGAATGCAATCTCTTTATGCACCATACGCATATTCCGATCATAATCTTCTGGAATGTCAATCCTCTTAATAGATTCTGGTTTACGACAGATATACATATTGGAATTCACTTTGTACTTTTCCAACACTGTATCATCTGGAATTTGATAAATGTAACTATCACAAATGATGAATTCTGGTACGTCAAAGGCATGGTTATAACAACTCAACTCTATTGGTTTTTCATCCAATAACTTTCTCTCAAATCGAGTAGCTGGAGTGGAATTGCTCATTTCAGGAACAGGAACAAAATCTTCTTGCATTTCTTCTTCACTAGCTGCTTTTTCAACCAACAGCACCTCTAAGTTGTAGTGATACATATCTCTTTTCTTATCGTATGTCAATTCTGGCTTGAACAAGATTAGCCTTCCTTTGAAATGTTCTCTCAAAAATTCCACTGGGTTATCTTGTTCAAAGTATCCGACCTTTTGTAAGTATCTCTTATTGCGATTGTCAAAAGAAATATAAAATTCGTCTTTGTTCTTACCCAACAAACGCTTCAGTAGTTCTGGTTCTCTCGAGAGAGCTTTAATGAAGAACACAATCCTGTCATCTCCATCTTTGGAATACGTAACCGCTCGGTCAAACTCTGCCCCTAGACGAGGAAATGGACTATTGTCCTCCGCTATCTTCCCTAAAATATAACACTCCTCAATTTTTTGTCTGTCCGCTTGGGATATCTCTTGAACATTTTGTTCTACAAATGTCATTAAGTTCGCACCCTCTCTCTGTGGAGGTAATCCACAATTTGGTTTAAATATTCGCTTAAGTCATATCCAGATAACTCGTAATAATGTATTCCGTTATTCTCTAGATACCTTTTAGTCACCAACCATTTCGCACTTGTAGAAAAAGCAGCTCTAGATATAAGAACCAATTTGTTCTTGTACCTCGCCACATCCTTCATCCTCTTATGTTGGTGGAACGTCTCTAAACTCTCGACATAACCAATCAATTCCGTTCCTGTAAACAGCTCTCGGTCGTTTGTGACAATAACTGCACCTCTACTCCTTAATAACCTTTGGAAGTAATCAATGAACGGCTTGTTGATGCTTTGACAATCAGATAGATCAATGAGTCGATCTCGTAATTCTTGGTTTTCTTTTTCCTTCTCTTGCAAGAAAAAAGTCAAATCGTCATTCTTCTCATCAACAGAACAAAGTTGATCTAACTCTTTTTGCATTTCATCAGACTGTTTTCGGAAGCTTTCCGCCTCTTCTTCCATAACAGATAAAGCAAAGCCATTATCCTCATCTTTTTTGCTTTCAAACCATCGCTCTACATACATCAGAAAATCTTTATATCTCTCATCCTTGTAGCGATTATTTTCCATTAAAAAAGCCAGTACAGGATATTGCCTTTGGCTTTTAGGAGTCGATGACACTTCATTTGCAAAGCTAGCCTCACCTTCTCGATTAACGCTCTGTTTGAATTCTTCGTACCGTTTATCGCCTATTATTTCTTTTGATTTCTCAACGTAAGTTTTCAATCGCTCATATATATACTCTTCTTGGGAGAACTCTTCTCTCAACATCTCCATTTTTTCTTCGGAAGACATTTGCTTTACTATGCCGTCCAACAACGATTTACCTTCCTCTACGTTTCTTTCCAGAACCTCTTTATGCTCTTGATAGGTATCAGGAAACTGGGTATATATGACGGATAGGATCGCTCCTTTTGAAAATTTATAGTCCATTTCTAACTTTAGTGCTAAATCTTCCACTGACATCTCTTCGACCTCTGGATGATCATTAATGAACGATGCACTGATGAACTTAAATACTTCCTGAACCGTTGTGTACTTTTTACCTTTCCGTTTGTTGTTTGCTTTCGGCTTGGCACCAGCCTTCAACTCTTTAATAATAAAATTCTTCAACATCTCTTCTGGTGCTCGACTGAAGTTCTTCTGAAACCCATGCACTTTTATGTTGAACTTCTGCACAATGGTTGCAGCTTCTGCCTTCGTAAGCGCCTTCACTAACGTCCTTATTTCATCCATGGAACTCTCCTCACTTTTGAATTATTCAATTGTCTTTCAGTTAAGGTTTCATCCTTCAAGGTGAACCACCTCCTTCAATCAAATTCCCTTACATATAAAAAAGCAACTCACAATGGAGTGCCTCATCTAGATCTTATTTTACTGTAGAATTTCCTTCAGCTCATTTTTTGAGGAGTGATCGTCTTCCCATTTTAAAACCACTTCAAATGGAGGTGCCTGTCCAGCATGCATAATCATTGTAGTTTTCGTCACCTGATTCGAATTGATTTTGTCAGGGATCTTATGAAGTAATACATTCACTAAAGTTTTCTCATTTTCAGGCGTACTGCTGTTAATGCTTTTGCCTTTTTCAGAGTGAATATAAAATGAAATTGTCAAATTCCTCGCCTCTGCTTCGCCAGTGTTTTTTAAAATAAACACATCACGGTCTCGCTTCACCCGTATTTCCTTGTCTCTACTGATGGCAAATGACGCCTTCCTCTTATTAGTTAATCTTTCATTTTCCTTTGTCTTAGTTATCTTGGTTCTCTGATGATTTAGCACTAGAGCGTATCCACCAAAAACCGTACCCACTATGGATAAAATGAAGCTAATAACTTGCATCCATACCGGCATGTAATCCCTCCTATCGAATAATTTCGACAAGAGGGTATATTTTCCTGCGTCATAATACCAAAAACTTCTTGTGTTGCTCACGCTTTTTCCCACTTTTTAAATAAGTGCATTACCCATGAACGTCCGTTGAAACTAAATGATCTATTATAAGAAAAAAGGAGTTCTGCTAGAGAACTATCCAGGATGAGGTGTAATACACCAGTCCATAAGTGACATGTGCAATATCACGATAATGCAATTCCCTAGGAGAGGCTGTTTATTGGATCAAGTTAGCTCACAGCTTTTGTTCAGTTAACTTAACAATCTTTTAAGGGGGGTGGGGCGTAAAACGCAGACGTTTACCGACTTACACATAAGGTACTACCCCACAAATTTTTTTATAAATTTATCAAAATAATAGGTATTTTTAATGAAACCTCTTAAATAGAAGCATTTTTATGCTTTAAGTAGAATTGGAGACACACACTATGTATTATCCTACTGAGATTCTATTAGATTTCAACTGAGTAACATCGCTCTTTTAAGCCTGGTTAATTATAATAAGAATTAGAAATCAGCTGAGATTACTTAAGAATATTTACGATAAAAGATATCTTTTTATATTAAGGTCCGGGCCTCCAAAATAGGAGGAATAGCTATGAAAGTAGAAAGAATTTTTGCAAGTAGTGATCATACTGTCGAAGATATGCTTCAGTCTTACTTTATTGAGAAAATTGACACTATCGTATCCCAAGATTATGATCTAGGTAAGGTGAACACTGCTACATCTCCGAAGGAGGAAATCCAATGAGATGTGCAGTTTATATAAGAGTATCTACTGATAAACTAGAGCAGAAACAGTCTCTAGAGAACCAAAAAGAGCTTTTCATTCAATATTTATCCGATAAAGGATGGGATTTAGAAGCAATATATGTCGATATAGAAAGTGGAACAACGGAAAAAAGGGAGCAGCTTCAAAAGCTAATTGCGGACGCTAAACAGAACAAATTTGACGTCATGCTAGCAAAAGAATTATCTCGTTTTGCACGTAATGGTGGACTTTCTTATGAGATAAAAGATATAGCTGAGAGAAGCAGGGTCCACATTATTACCCTAGATAATGCGGTAAACACCCTTGAAGGTAATAACCATATGTTTGGTCTCTACGCTTGGATGTATGAACAAGAATCTCAAAGGACCAGTGACAGAGTTAAAACAGCCTTAATAAATAGAGCTAAGAAGGGGGTTTACAAAGGATCCGTCCCGCCATATGGTTACACTCTGAATGAAGGAAAACTAACAATAAGAAACGATAGCACCCCCTCCATAGTGAAGAGAATATACCGTGATTATATATCTGGAAAAGGCTTCGACCGAATTGCCAAAGACTTGTATAACGAAGAGATACCATCTCCCTCTCAAGTTGCTAATAAGAGAAATGCGACTAATCGTTGGAATGGATCCAGCGTAAGGAGTATACTTTCTAATCCGAATTATACTGGTGATTTAGTTCAAGGAAGAACCACTACCAAGAGCGTTACAAGCAAAATTAGAGAGCAGAAAAACCATGATGATTATATTGTTGTTCCCAACGTCCATCCAAGTATTATTTCAAAAGAAGACTTTGATGTAGTTCAAGGTTTAATGAAAGCTCGAAGGCGGAAACGACCAAGTCATGAAAAACATTTGTTCACGAATACAGCGTATTGCGCTGATTGTGGCAAAAGCATGCATTATAAGAAGAACAGAAATGGTTACGTATGTGGTGAATATAATAAGCTTGGAGCTAAAGCATGCCTTTCTCATTATGTTAAAGAAGACCAGTTGAAGGCTGCTATACTTCAAGATATTAAAAAGCTAGCTGGTAACAATGATGGGTCGTCCTTAAGCAAGAAAATAAACGATAAATTCAAACATGCAAATCAAAAGAAAAAAGCTCATATAAATAGGCTTGAGAAAAAACTAACAGGATTAAAAGAAAGAAAAGCTAAGTTGATTGTCAGTCATGTAGATGGAATCATTAGCGAAGATGATTACCAACTTACTTATGAAATAACGTCGAATGAGATAAGTGAAGTCATGACTGAACTTGAATTCTTAAACGAGACACATACACATGAAAACGATGAAGCCAAATTTAAAGCGATTCTTACACACATCCAAGAAATAATGAATCTAAATGTACTAAGCCCTGAGCTCTTGCATCGATTAATTGAACGAATAGAAATAAAAGCAGACGGAAGCCCGAGAATCTTTTATAAATTCTCGGGCCCTCGTCTGCTTAAACTTTAGGCTTTTCTAACCACACACAGCACTCCACGTGACTCGTCTGCGGGAACATATCGACCGGCTGCACTTCCTTCGTTTCATAACCACCGTCTTCCAGCACCCGCAGATCACGCGCAAGCGTAGACGGATTACAGGATACATACACGATCCGCTCCGGCTCCATGTCGAGCATCGCTTTCAGAAGCTGCTCATCACAGCCTTTACGCGGAGGGTCGACGACGATGACGTCCGGACGAAGGCCTTGATTACGCCACCACGGCATGAGCTTCTCTGCTTCCCCGACGAAGAATTCGGCGTTGTCCATCTTGTTCAGACGGGCGTTCTTCTTCGCGTCTTCCACGGCTTCCGGAACGATTTCCACTCCATACACCTTCTCTGCCTTCTGGGCGAGGAATAAGGAAATAGTTCCGATTCCACAGTAGGCATCGATGACCGTTTCTCCACCACGCAGGTCGGCATAAGAAAGTGCCTGGTCGTACAACGTCTTCGTCTGGGTCGGGTTGACCTGGTAAAACGATTTCGGGGAAATCATAAAACGGATATCTCCGATCGTATCGTAGATGTATTCTTCTCCCCATAGTACGTTCGTTTCTCTTCCTAAAATGACATTCGTCTTTGCACTGTTGATGTTGTGGACGATTGATTTTACATTCGGGAACGCATCGCGGATTTCGTCTACGATTTTTTCTTTGTGAGGAAGTTTCTTCGTCTTCGTGACGATCACGATCATAATGTCCTTCGTCGTCTGCCCCGTCCGGACCATGATGTGACGAAGTACGCCGCGGTGCGTCTGTTCATCGTAGGCATCGATTCCGTATCTGGAAGCGATACGGCGTACCGTTTCAACCATCCGGTCATTCACTTCATCCTGAATCAGACATGTGTCCATATCGATGATGTTATGGCTTCGCTTCTGATAAAAGCCTGTCATCAGTTGCCCGTCTTCCTTCTGGCCGACTGGAATCTGGACTTTGTTGCGGTAGCGCCACGGATCTTCCATACCGATTGTCGGATGCACCGGTACGTGCTCCAGGTGTCCGATCTTCTTCATGTTATCTTTGACCTGCTTCTGCTTCATGTCCAGCTGCATTTGATAACTCATGTGCTGAAGCTGGCACCCGCCGCACTGATAGAAAACATCACATGGAGGTTCCACTCTGTCTTCACTTGCTTCTTTCACTTCAAGAATCTTTCCGAATCCGAAGTTCTTTTTCACTTTGACGACCTTGACCGTTGCCGTCTCACCCGGAAGACCATAGGGAACAAACAGAGGATAGCCGTCCACTTTGCCGACCCCGTTCCCCTCATGCGTCAAATCCTCAAACGTAAGCTCGACTGTCTCATTCTTCTCAACCGGCGGTTTCACTTTCGCCATCATTCATCCGTCCTTTTTTTCTATATTCTATACGTAGTTTATCATATCTGACCATTAAGTGCGGAGTCGCCCTGGGAGCTGCGACAAGCATAAGAACATTGATGGAGAAAAGTGCTCTTCCTTTTCGCCGTCAATGGACTTATGACCTCGAGCAGCTGGGCGACGCAGCCGGATAACACTAAGTGCGGAGTCGCCCTGATAGCTGCGACAAGCATAAGAACATTGATGGAGAAAAGCGCTCTTCCTTTTCGCCGTCGATGGACTTATGCATCCATTCATGTCCCGGGAAATGCTCTCTCTTCCAACTGAAATTCCCAGAGATACACCGACCTTCATTCAACATGGAAAAAGCGCCACTGCTTTATACAGTAGCGCTTCCTATTATTCCTCCGTCTTGAAATGCTGTTCAGGCACGAAGAAATCCAAGTGACGGTATAAATTGACAAATTCCCCGGGCAATAATCCGCCAAATTCCCCGTCGATATTCAACTGCATCTTCTCGTCCGTCTTCACCTTCACGCGGCTGGCGGTGAGGTGGACAAACTTCGGATGGTTGAGGTGATTCCCTTGGATCGCAAGAGTTGCGAGCCGTACGAATTCTGCAATGTTCATTTTTTCAATGATCATCAGATCGAAAAGACCGTCATCCATACGGGCGGCCGGCGCAAGCTTCTCGAGCCCGCCGACGGAATTGGTGTTGCTGACGAGGAAGAGCATGATCTCGCCTTCGTACCATTTGCCGTCGTATTCCATCTCGACACGGGTCGGACGGATGGATGGCAGCATTTCGATCCCTTTCAAGTAGTAGGCGAGCTGACCGAGCATCGTCTTCAGCTTGCTTGGTACTTCATAGCTGATTTCGGTGATTTTCCCTCCACCGGCAATGTTCATGAAGTAATGATCGTTGACGCGCCCGATATCCAATGGATGGGTATAATCCTCCAAAATGATGTCGACCGCTTTATGAACGTTTCTAGGTATGTGCAGTGCACGTGCAAAATCGTTGGTCGTCCCGACTGGAATGATGCCGAGCTTCGGTTTATGTTCTTGTTCGGCTAGTCCATTGATGACTTCGTTGATGGTTCCGTCTCCACCCGCTGCCACGACTACATCGAATTTTTGTTCGACGCAGTACTTCGCGGCATTGATCGCGTCACCTGCACAGGTCGTCGCATGGGCGGAGGTTTCGTATCCGGCTTGTTCGAATCGTTGCAGGATGTCCGGGAGAACCTTGCGTATGACTTCTCTTCCAGAGGTCGGGTTATAAATTATTCGGGCACGTTTCATGTTTTGACCCCCTCATCCAGATTGCTCCAATTATCATCATAGCTTGTTTTCCTCTTTTTGCAAACTGTTTTTCTAGTATATGACTGGATGTCCCAAGTCATACGAAAGCACGCACTCGCCGTCCGGTGCGTGCTTTCTTCCTTCTATATGGCTTTAGCGCTTCTCCATTTCAGAAAGGATGATCTTGTTGACCATCGGCGGGTTCGCCTGTCCTTTTGTTTCTTTCATCACTTGACCGACAAGGAAGCCGAGGGCACGGTCTTTCCCGTTCTTGAAGTCTTCAATGGATTGAGGGTTGTTATCCAGAATCTTCACGATGATTTCCGTCAGTTGACCTTCATCGGAAATTTGGACAAGCCCTTTCTCTTTAACGATCTTCTCCGGCTCGCCGCCGTTTTCTACAAGTTCGTTGAAGACTTTCTTCGCAATCTTGGAAGAGATCGTACCGTCTTCGATCAGCTGGATCATCTTCGCAAGAGAATCCGGTGTCAAAGCAAGATCAGAAAGCTCTTTATAATGCTTGTTCATGTAGGCAGACACTTCACCCATCAACCAGTTGGAAGCCTGCTTGACGTCGGCTCCCTGAGCGATCGTTTCTTCGAAGAAATCGGAAAGCTCTTTGTTGTTCGTCAGGACCATCGCATCGTAGGCAGGAAGCTCCAGCTGCTCGATGTAGCGCTTCTTACGGGCATCCGGAAGTTCAGGGATTTCCGCGCGGATACGCTCTTTCCATGCTTCGTCGATGTGAAGGGGAACGAGGTCCGGCTCCGGGAAGTAGCGATAGTCATCGGATCCTTCTTTGATACGCATCAGGATCGTTTCCTTCGTCTGCTCGTCATAGCGACGTGTTTCCTGAAGGATTTCCCCACCTGCCATCAGTTCCTTCTGCTGGCGCTTCTCTTCGAATTCCAAACCTTTTTGTACGAAGGAGAAGGAGTTCAGGTTCTTAAGCTCGGTTTTCGTACCAAATTGCTCCTGTCCGATCGGGCGGATGGACAAGTTGGCATCACAGCGAAGGGAACCTTCTTCCATCTTACAGTCGGAAACGCCTGTATATTGGATGATGTTCTTCAGTGCTTCCAAGTAGGCGTACGCCTCTTTCGGAGAGCGGATGTCGGGCTCGGAAACGATTTCGACAAGCGGTGTACCTTGACGGTTGTAGTCGACAAGGGAATATCCATCGTCGCTGTGCGTCAGTTTGCCGGCATCTTCCTCCATATGAAGGCGCGTGATTCCGATCCGCTTCTTCTTACCGTCTACTTCAATATCGATATACCCGTTCTCACCGATCGGCTTATCAAACTGAGAAATTTGGTAGGCTTTCGGGTTGTCCGGGTAGAAATAGTTTTTGCGGTCAAACTTCGTATCTGTTGCGATTTCACAGTTGAGTGCCATCGCTGCTTTCATAGCGAAGTTGACAGCTTCTTCGTTCAGTACCGGCAGAACACCCGGGTACCCGAGGTCGATCGGGTTGATGTTCGTATTCGGATCATCCCCGAACATGTTCGGAGACGGACTGAAGATTTTAGAGTTCGTTTTCAATTCTACGTGGACCTCTAGTCCAATAATCGTTTCAAAGTTCATTAGCGCGCACCTCCAAGGGACGGGCGTTGTTTATGGAATTCTGTCGCCTGCTCAAAGGCGTGGGCTGCACGGTAAACGGTGCTTTCGTCGAAGTGTTTCCCGATGATCTGCAGACCGATTGGAAGTCCCTCGCTGGAGAAGCCGCAAGGAATGGAGATTCCCGGTACGCCGGCAAGGTTGACAGGGATTGTCAGAATATCGTTGGCATACATCGTCATCGGGTCGTCGACTTTGTCCCCTACTTTAAAGGCAGGAGTCGGAGTCGTCGGTCCGACGATCACATCATATTCTTCGAACACTTTCTCAAAATCGTTTTTGATCAACGTACGGACTTGTTGGGCTTTCTTGTAATACGCATCATAGTAACCGGAGCTGAGCGCGAACGTTCCGAGCATGATCCGGCGCTTCACTTCGTCCCCGAAGCCTTCCGAGCGGGAGCGCATGAACATGTCAAGCATCGTTTCTGCGTCTTCTGCACGCTTACCGTAACGGACTCCGTCAAAGCGGGCCAGGTTGGCAGATGCTTCCGAAGAAGAAAGCAGGTAGTACGTAGACAAAGCATATTTCGAGTGTGGCAGGGAAACTTCCTCCCATGTCGCACCCATCTTTTCATACTCTTTCAAAGCAGCTTGGACCGCTTCCTTCACTTCCGGTGCTACACCTTCAGAAAGGTATTCTTTTGGAACAGCGATCTTCAAACCTTTGACATCGCCTGTCAAAGATTCGGTATATTTCGGAACGTCTACATTGGCAGACGTGGAGTCCATTTTGTCGTAGCCTGCAATAGTTTCCAGAAGGAAAGCATTGTCTTCGACGTTTCTGGTGATCGGACCGATTTGGTCAAGGGAAGACGCAAATGCGATCAATCCGAAACGGGAAACACGGCCGTATGTCGGCTTAAGACCGACGACACCACAGTAAGCTGCCGGCTGACGGATGGATCCGCCGGTATCAGACCCTAGAGAATAGGGAACTTCTCCTGCCGCTACAGAGGCTGCAGATCCACCACTGGAACCACCCGGTACGTAATCCGTGTTCCAAGGGTTACGAGCAGATGCGTAGCTGGAGTTCTCATTGGAAGAACCCATCGCGAATTCGTCCATGTTCAGTTTCCCGATGGTGACGGCTTTTGCATCGTTCAGTTTGTTGACGACCGTCGCATCATACAATGGGTCCTCAAAGTTAGAAAGGATCTGACTTCCCGCCGTCGTGCGCAGACCTTTCGTCACGATGTTGTCTTTCACACCGATCGGCAGACCGAAGAGAGCCGCGTCACTGTTCCCCTGCTCTTTGTCCAGTGCCGCCGCCTGCGCTTTCGCTGCTTCTTTATTCAACGTGATGAACGCCTGGACTTCCCCGTCCACTTCATCAATGCGCTTGTAGGATTCTTCTACTAGATCCGTGACTGTGATTTCCTTGTTATGTAGCTTCTCTTGAAGCTCACGTAGTGAAAACTCAAATAAAGACATCGTCGTACCTCCTTATTCCAATATGGATGGCACTTTGAACTGACCATCCTGGTGGTCCGGTGCGTTCTTCAGCGCTTCCTCTTGTGTAATCCATTTCTTCGGCTCGTCCTTGCGAAGTACGTTCTTCAGGTCAAGAACGTGCGTCGTCGGTTCTACACCGGTTGTATCTAATTCATTCAATTGCTCTGCATAGGTGATGATATCATCCAGCTGCTTAGAGAATGTCGTTGCTTCTTCATCCGTGATCGCCAGACGCGCAAGATTCGCGACGTGCTTCACTTCTTCTTTACTGATTCTAGACATAATGCGACCTCCATTTCGATCTCACATAATATATGATCATACCAAAGATTCGAATCAATTATCAACGTTCGTTGCACATCTTTCTTATCTTAACATACCGGCCCCATCCATGTCTTTTCTCCAATAAGGAAGACAGGAATAAAAAAACCCCCGGCACATTGCCGGGGACCTTTGGTTTTATTAATGCTTCTTCGCTTCTTCGAAGAATTCTTCTGCGTTGGCCGGCGGGTTCCCGAACATACTTACAACAATGGTTGCAAGAGCACTCAGGATGAATCCTGGTACGAGTTCGTAGAGCTCGAAAATACCGCCGTTCAGTACATCAGCCCAGACAACGACTACGACAGCACCGACGATCATACCGGTGAGCGCCCCGTTACGGGTGATGCCTTTCCAGAACAGAGACAGGATGATGATCGGACCGAAGGCGGCGCCGAATCCTGCCCATGCATAAGATACGAGATCAAGGACCGTGCTGTCCGGATTTCCGGCAAGCAGAATCGCAATAAGAGCGATACCCGCTACTGCGATACGACCGATCCAAACCAATTCTTTCTCCGTCGCGTTTGGACGGAACAGTGCTTTATAGAAGTCCTCCGCCAGTGCAGAAGAAGATACAAGCAGCTGAGAGTCAATGGTACTCATGATTGCAGACAAGATCGCTGCAAGCAGGATACCTGCAATGATCGGATGGAACAGAATTTGAGAGAAGGTGATGAAGATCTTCTCAGAGTCGGCAAGCATCTGAATGCCGCCTTCTGTCATAACTTCTGCATTAAAGGTGGATAGATCCGTAACATCTGCTGTATTAATGTAAGCAAGTCCGAACAGACCCGTGAAGATTGCTCCGTAAAGACCAAGGATCATCCAACCCATTCCGATGAAACGCGCTTTCGGAACGTCTTTCGGTGAACGAAGGGCCATAAAGCGGACAAGGATGTGCGGCTGACCGAAGTAGCCGAGTCCCCAGGCAAGAGAAGAAATAATAGCCATCGCGCCTACGCCTTGAACCATGTTCAGGTGTGTCGGATCGATTTGAGCGACAGCATCTGTCGCTTTATCCCAGCCGCCCAGTTCGGATACGGCTACGATCGGTACGGCAATCAATGCAAGGAACATCAAGATCCCTTGAACGAAGTCCGTCCAGCTGACGGCAAGGAAACCGCCTAAGAAGGTATAAGAGATGGTGACGACTGCACCGATCCATAGTGCTGTTGTGTAGTCAATGTTGAAGGAAGCTTCAAACAGCTTCGCCCCGGCAACCATACCGGAAGATGTGTAGAAGGTGAAGAATAAAAGGATAACAGCTGCGGAAATGACTCGTAATGTATGGGATTTATCCTGGAAACGATTCTCCAAATAGTCGGGAACCGTAATGGAATCGTCCGCCACCTCTGTGAAGACACGAAGTTTACGGGCAACGAATTGCCAGTTCAAATAGGCACCGATAGCAAGACCTACTCCGATCCACGCTTCCGATAAACCGGATGCATAAATAGCTCCAGGCAGACCCAGCAGCAGCCAGCCACTCATATCGGAGGCTCCGGCGGATAAGGCGGCAACTCCCGGCCCCAGACGACGACCACCTAACACGTAGTCGGATAAATCACTTGTTAGACGATATGCGGCGAAACCAATTCCCAGCATACCGATCAAATAGACGATGAATGTTATTAACGTAGCAGTACTCATGTTTTGTTATTCGCTCCTTTCAGTGAATAGTGTAATGATGGATAGAATGATTAGTAATGGCATTGGGACAAATAACCAGAACCACGTTGCCCCGGAAATTGTTACGGATGATGCTGCAGCGAGTTCCAACACGTCGATCACCTCCCAAAACTGTAATATACAACTCTATACAACCATACCGTTTGTCGGATTCTCCTGTTGAATTCCATCGAAAAATCCAAATGCAGGTACAACTATATCATATAACTTTTGTTTGAACATTGCAAAAATTGATATAATTTACCTATTGTGAATAAATATTCACTAAATACGAATAGATATACATATATAGGTGTTTGAAGTAATAAACATTCACAAAAGTTTTTTAATTATTTTTCATGTTTCTGTCACAAACGACACCAATCTGTAACAGGACATACGAATAGTATGTTCCTTTTTCGCAAAATAATGAAACCCCTTTTTCCTCCTGCATCAGGAAAAAGGGGTTTGTCTATTTAGAGCATTTCCGATGTCGTTTTACCCTGCATATGGTGGATTAAGTAGTCCGGTCCGCCTGCTTTGGAGTCGGTTCCGGACATGTTGAATCCGCCGAACGGATGATATCCGACAATCGCAGCGGTGCAGCCGCGGTTGAAGTACAGGTTTCCGACATGGAAATCCTCGCGTGCTTTTTCTATATGTTCCCGGTTATTGGAAATAACGGCGCCTGTAAGGCCATAGTCCGTATTGTTGGCAATATCGAGAGCTTCATCGAACGACGAAGCTTTCGTGAAACCGACGACAGGACCGAAGATTTCCTCCTGCATGATCCGGGAATCCGGTGCGAGATCGGCAAAGACGGTCGGTGCGACGAACCACCCTTTAGAATCGTCTCCCTTGCCTCCTGTCATCAGCTTTCCTTCCTCTTTCCCGATACCGATGTATTCCAAGATCTTATCGTAGGCTCCCTGATCAATGACCGGACCCATGTAGTTGCTGTTATCAGTCGGGTTGCCGTAATTCACTTCTTCCTTCGTCTTCTGAACGACTCTGTCCAAGAGTTCATCATAGATTTCTTCATGTGCGACGACCCGGGAGCATGCGGAACATTTCTGTCCGGAGAACCCGAAGGCAGAATAAGTGATGGCATCAGCGGCAAGCTCAAGATCCGCCTCCTTATCCACAACGATCGTATCCTTGCCTCCCATTTCAATGATCGTACGCTTCAGCCACTGCTGACCGTCATGGACCTTGGCCGCTCGCTCAAATATCCGGGTACCGACTTCCCTGGAACCCGTGAAGCTGATAAAGCGTGTCCGTGGATGATCGACAAGGTAGTCCCCGACTTCCTTTCCGCTGCCCGGAACATAGTTGATCACGCCGTTCGGAAGTCCCGCCTCTTCAAGTACCTCCATCATCTTATAAGCGATGACCGGCGTCGCGCTGGCAGGCTTGAGAAGGACCGTATTCCCCGAAACCATCGCTGCGACCGTCGTCCCGCACATGATGGCGAACAGGAAGTTCCATGGAGAAATGACGACACCGACGCCGAGTGGTATGTAATGGAACCGGTTGTTCTCGATCGGTCGGGAGTTGATCTCCACGCCTTTATCAATTTCCAGCATTTGACGTCCATAAAATTCGAGGAAGTCAATCGCTTCGGCCGTATCGGCATCCGCTTCTTTCCACGGTTTTCCGCCTTCTTTGACTAAGTGCGCCGTAAATTCATGCTTACGGCGGCGGACGATTGCCGCGGCACGGAACAGGATATCCGCACGGAACTGCGCTTTCGTCTTTCTCCACCACTGGAACGTTTCGTCCGCTGCTTTATGTGCTTTTTCTGCAAGTTCCTGGTTCGCCTTAGAAACATATCCGATGACTTCTTTCTTATCTGCCGGGTTCACGACTTTGATCTTGTCATCTGTCATGATCCGCTCGCCGCCGATAATCAGCGGATACTCTTTCCCAAGGTCCGCTTCTACCTGCTTGATGGCAGATTGCAGCGCTTTCCGATTTTCTTCCACCGTGAAATCCGTGAATGGTTCATGCTTGTACGGGACTACCATACTTAAACCGCCTCCTTGAGATTAAATAGGTCGCACGCTTTATAATTGTTTGAAAATTAACACTTCAAGCGTTTCCATCCATATTTTAGCATAGTGTGTAGGGGTTTAAAAGGAACAGAAGGAACAAAAAAACCGCCCGGTACACCCGGACGGTTGCTCTCCTTTATTTGTAGACATGGACAAACGGCTCTTCGTCTCCTGCTTTCTTAACGATCAAGCTTTCCGGTTCGTCCAGGCTATGAATGTTCACCTGCACAGAGTAGTGGTCCGGGAACATCTCATTTACAAGACTATACACGTACTGCGTAAATCCGACCACTTCCGATTCGGATTGGAATTGAATCGGTATTTCGATGGTAATATCATGCAGTTCGCCGTCTTTGTAAAATCCATTTCCGATCATTCCGACGAAGTTAGGGAAGTAATTCGATACCTGCGTACGGAATTCAGAGAAAATCTGGGATTGATCGAAGTGCTCCTTCTCTGCCTCACTTGATGGGAAGAGGACATGTTCTTCGTCGATATTATCCCAGCTACCGACACTACCCGAAGAACCTTTGACATAGGTCTTCGCAAGGAACTTACCGGGAACTTTCGAACTCGCTTCCTCTTCTTCGTAAATAGCGAAGACGACAGGAACATCCTTGAGCTCTTCTTTGGCACGTATGCGGGTCAAGATTTCATCGGCATATTCTTTCCCTTTTTGAAGCAGCTCTTCAGTGGAGTGATCCTCTTCGAAGTTCTTTCCTTCCGTTGTGAACTTATAAACGGTACGGAGAGAGATACCAATGGTGACACCCTGCAGTTCGACGACGTTGTCGTCTTTCTGCACTAAGTAGTCCTGCTCAATAATATTGGAAATGTACCGAGGGCTTTCACGGAAATCCTCTTCCGATGCTTCATCTTCGTTCAATTCCGGATTCAAGCCTTCTTCTTTATCAGCGGACTTCCTGCTGAGCCAATCTAACAATGTCTGATCAGTGAGGTACTGTCCCGGCTGGAAATAATAATCCTCCGGATCGTAATATTCCTTGGAATGACGGCGCAGTCCGCTCTCAAATTCATCAATATCGAGCCGGTTCCCCATCTGGTTCGTCGTGATTCCTCTTGCTGATGAAACTTTCGGGCTGCTTTCTGTCAGAATCATCCGGTAGTCCTCGTCGGACATCGAGTAGTTCGGGACAATTGCTGCCTGGTTGTTCGTTTCGTCTGTCGTCTCCTGAATGACTTCTTCCTGATTATCAAATACAGGTGTACACGCGCTCATAAACAGAACGGAACTCAACAATAGTGCGTGCATCTTCCTCATGTTTCCACTCCCTTATCTTTAACAAGCGACAGGCCCGGACACGGGCCATGACGTTCTTCCTTCAGGATAAAGCGCTGCGAAACTGTGCTTCATCCCAAATTTCAATCCCCAAATCGGATGCTTTTGTGTACTTGGAACCCGCATCTTCCCCTGCAATCAGCAGATCGGTTTTCTTACTGACACTTCCGGTGACACTGCCGCCGAGTTCTTCCACGAGCTTCTTCGCCTCAGATCTGCTGTAGTGCTCCATTTTTCCTGTCAGGACGATTGTTTTGCCCGCAAATGGTGAATCTGCCGGCTGATCGCTTTTCTTCGCGCCTAAGTATTCCATGTTCAATCCTAATTCTTTCAGATCATCAATCAATTCGATGACGTGTGGTTCATGGAAGTAGCTGGCAATCGAATCAGCCATCTTACTGCCGATCTCCGGCACTTGCTCCAGCGTTTCGACATCTGCTGCGATCAACGCATCGATGTGCTCGAAATGCTGGGCGAGGGTGCTTGCCGCTTTCGATCCTACATAACGGATTCCAAGTCCGAATAACAGCCGCTCCAAAGAGTTCTGTTTCGATGCTTCCAAAGCGTTCAATAGATTCTGTACCGACTTCTCCCCCATACGCTCCAACTGAAGGAGCTCTTCCTTGTCCAGTTTATATAGATCCGCGATATTGTGGATGAGGGACTCCTGGAAAAGCTGAGCGATCACCTTTTCCCCAAGGCCGTCGATATCCATAGCATTACGGGAAACGAAATGGATGAGTCCTTCACGAAGCTGAGCCGGGCAGTTCGGGTTGATGCAGCGCAGTGCCACTTCTTCATCCAGACGGACAAGCTCACTGCCGCACTCCGGGCATGTATCCGGCATCTGGTAAGGCTCTTCTTCCCCTGTTCTCTGCTCTGTCAATACACGCACCACTTCTGGAATAATGTCGCCGGCTTTCTTGATGACGACGGTGTCCCCGATCCGGATGTCTTTTTCCTTGATCAGGTCCTCGTTATGGAGCGAGGCACGCTGTACGGTCGTTCCTGCAACTTTGACAGGCTCAAGCACAGCCGTAGGTGTCACTGCGCCCGTGCGGCCGACGCTCAATTCGATATCTTTCAGCTTCGTAACCGCCTCTTCTGCCGGGAATTTATAAGCGGTGGCCCAACGCGGGCTTTTTGCTGTAAAGCCGAGGGTATCCTGCTGATCCAGACGGTCTACCTTGATGACGATGCCGTCAATTTCATAATCCAAATCAGGTCTCCGTTCGACCCAGCTGTGAACATAGTCGATTACTTCCTCGATATTGTTACATTTTTTCCATTCTGGATTCGTTTTAAGTCCATAGTCCTTCATTCTTTCCAGTCGTTCGCTGTGCGAGCTTGTCGGGTCTTCTTCCCAGACACCGACTCCGTAAAGGAAGACGTCCAAGTTCCGCTTGGCAGCAACCTTCGGATCAAGCTGACGGAGTGATCCTGCCGCTGCGTTCCTTGGATTGGCAAACGGTTCCTCACCATTTGCCTCTTTCGCTTCGTTCAGACGGATAAACGACTGCTTCGGCATATAGGCTTCTCCGCGAACCTCCAGTGTGACCGGCTCTTTCAAGCGAAGCGGAATGTTCTTGATCGTACGAAGGTTATTCGTTATATCTTCCCCTGTCGTACCATCCCCCCGGGTTGCCCCGCGGACGAACACCCCGTTTTCATACTTAAGGCTGACGGCAAGACCGTCTATTTTCAATTCACAGACATAGCTGACTTCTTCTTCTGTCCCGTTCCTTACACGACGATCGAAATCACGTAATTCCTGATCGTCGAATGCGTTCCCGAGGCTGAGCATCGGAATGTCGTGCTGCACCTTCCGGAAGGCGTCGAGAGGTTCGCCCCCAACACGTTGAGAAGGCGAATCCGGAGTCTTCAAATCGGGAAACTCCGCCTCTAAGTCCATCAACTCCCGCATCTTTTGATCATACACGGCATCCGGGACACTCGGTGTGTCCAACGTATGATACTCGTAGCTGTATGTTTCCAGTTCTTGTCTTAAAGCCTCTATGCGCTGCTGCGCTTCCGCTGCGTTCATGCTTTTCACTTCCTTAAGCTTTCGTTATCGGAGCAAACCGGGCTAACAATCGTTTAATGCCTGTCGGAGCAGGGAAAGCAATGTCCAGTTCCATGGAATCTCCTTCTCCCTGAACCTTCACAACTGTCCCTGTCCCCCACTTCTTATGCTCTGCTTTATCACCAGGCTGCCAGCCGATCTTCTCTCCACCAGTCGACCCTGGTTTCTTCTTCGCCGCCCGTTTCTTCGGTGCAGGCGCAGCCATCGGTTTCGAACCAAACGGCATACTCTCCCTCTTCTTGTTGAAGAACGGAAGCTCTTCCTTCTCTTCTTTTCCATCCAGAAGGTCATCTGGAATTTCGCCGATAAAGCGGCTGACCGGGTTCATATTCGTCCGGCCGTAAAGCGTCCGCATTTTCGCATGAGAGAGGTAAAGTTCCTTCTCTGCCCTTGTAATACCGACATACGCGAGACGGCGCTCTTCTTCCATCTCCGTTTCATCCATCAGCGCACGGCTGTGAGGGAAGACATTCTCCTCCATCCCGATCAGGAAGACGACAGGGAACTCCAGGCCTTTGGCAGAGTGGAGCGTCATCAGTGTGACCGTGTCATCACTATTAGGGTCTTCATTCATAGAATCAATATCCGCAATAAGCGCCAGGTCAGTCAGGAATGCGATCAGAGTCTTGTCCTCTGCACTCTCCTCGAAGTTCTTGGTAACGGATTTGAATTCTTCAATGTTCTCGAGTCGGCTCTGTGCTTCAATACTTTTCTCGTTCAGCAGCATCTCCTCGTACCCGGTTTTGTCGATTACTTCCTGAACCATATCGGTGGCGGACAGAAACTCCTGCTGACTCGTCCAGTTCTGGATCATCTTCCGGAAACCGATGATCGCTTTTGCCGCTTTTGCACTGACACCGACGAAGTCGACTTCCGCCGCCGCTTCATAAAGCGAAATGTCATGATCCGCTGCATACGCAAGCATCTTATCCATACTCGTTTTCCCGACGCCGCGCTTCGGTTCGTTGACGACACGCTGGAAGCTGAGGTCATCATTCGGGTTCGCAATCAAACGGAGATAGGCGAGCATGTCTTTGATCTCTTTCCTGTCATAGAACTTCGTGCCGCCGACCATTTGGTAAGGGACGCCTGCTTTCACAAACGTTTCCTCGATGGTACGGGACTGGGCGTTCGTCCGGTAGAGGATGGCGATATCCTTGTAGCGGTATCTGCCTTGCCGGATCAGATCCTCGATCTTATCTGTGACGAACAGTCCTTCTTCCCGTTCCGTTCCAGCTTGATGGTAACGGATCTTTTCTCCACCTTTGTTGTCTGTCCACAAATGCTTCGGTTTGCGGCCGCTGTTGTTGTCGATTACATTGTTGGCAGCATTCAGGATCGTCTCTGTCGAACGGTAGTTCCGCTCCAGCAGAATGGTCCGGGCTGTCGGATAATCCTGTTCGAAGTTCAGGATGTTCTGAATATCCGCTCCGCGCCATGCATAAATGGATTGGTCCGAGTCACCGACGACACAGAGGTTCTCATAACGGCTCGCCAACTGTTTGACGAGTTGATACTGCGCATGGTTCGTATCCTGATACTCATCGACGTGGATATATTGAAAACGGCGCTGGTAATATTCCAGCACTTCCGGTACTTCATCAAACAAACGAAGCGTCTGCATAATCAAGTCATCAAAATCGAGCGACTGGTTCTTTTTCAGTTTCTTCTCATAGCCTTTATAAATTTCAGCGATCTGCTCTTCATGGACGTTTCCTGCCTGTCGTGCATAATCAGCAGCCGTCATCAGCTCGTTCTTGCTGTTACTGATCGCACCAAGCATCGCCCGCGGGTCCCATTTCTTTGGATCAAGGTTGATTTCCTTCAGCACCTGTTTGATGACAGAAAGCTGGTCGCTGGAGTCAAGGATAGAGAAATTACGATCATAACCGATCCTGTCGATGTCCCTTCTCAACATCCGTACACACATCGAGTGGAACGTGGACATCAGTATCTTTTCTCCATCCTGACCGACAAGCGATTCCACACGTTCTTTCATTTCACGTGCTGCTTTATTAGTAAAAGTAATCGCCAGAATATTTCTAGGCGCTACGTCTTTTCCGCTGAGTAAATAAGCAATGCGGTGTGTCAAAACACGCGTCTTTCCACTTCCGGCACCTGCCATGATTAAAAGCGGCCCTTCTGTGTGAGTAACCGCATTCCTTTGTTCTTCGTTCAAGCCTTGAATCAATGCGTTCAATGCCTGTGTCATAGGGGTCCACCATCCTTCAATGTATTGTTTTCACTGCTTCGACCGTCCCGATAGCAGATTCCATATCTTCATAAATCACATTACCGACGACGACGATATCGGCATGGGATGCCATCTCTCCGGCCTGTTCCGCCGAACGTATGCCCCCGCCGTATATCAGCGACGTCTTTTCCAATCGTTCTGATACTTGTCTAACCAGATCAGGATCGCCGTACATCCCGCTGTACTCCATATAAAAAAACGGCAGTCGGAACATATGCTCCGCCATCTCTGCGTAGGCAAGCACATCTCTGTCCTGCGGCATGGTGCAGTTAGTCCGCTGGAATACTTTGGCCTCCGGATTGAGAACACAATACCCTTCCGGCATCATATCCTCCCAAGCGATGGCATCCGCATATTCCACAATTGCCTGGTGCTGCACGTCAATCATCCATTTCTTATCCTGGCTGTTCAACACCATCGGGATCAAGTATTTTTGAAAACCCGGCGCAATCGCTTCAATATCGGAAACTTCCAAATACACAGCTATATCATACTGCTGTACCCGGTCCTGAAGATCCGTTACATTCTCAAAAGTCACTCCATCCGTTCCGCCGATGATGATCCCATCCGTTCCCGACGTACAGACCTTCCTCAACGCATCCTCCGACAAATCTTTGTTTGGGTCAAGCTTGAACATATGATGGCACGAGCGTTTTTTGTACATTTCCGTCCTCCAAAACAGTTATCCATTCACTCATTATAGCAAATTTTGAAGCGTGGGTTGAGTGTTTCCACAGGGAAAATTGTCGACTCCGTGACATCAGGACATACAAAAAGCCGCCCCTTAAAAGAAGAGGCGGCTGTAAAGGCTGTCGGGAAGCTCTATGTCATAAAAAAAGAAACCATCCCTTCCTTTTTGGATGGTTAAGTAAAAAGAAAGGAAACTATGTGAGCCTTCCCTTCATGGGAAGGTGGATTTACTTGATTACGTGTGGCAGCAGTCTGGATGACGTGAACAACATCGTGACGAGACCGACACTCATGATCGTCATAGCCGAAAGGAGCAGCGTTTCCAGGGAAAACAGGTAGCCGCTCGCCCCAATGATCAAGGCGTCCAGCAGAAGAATGATAAAGCCGACATTGACTTTAAACCAGTCTGCAATCATCTGCGCAAGGAGGTCGGTCCCTCCGGTACTGGTATGATGCCTGAGCATTAACCCGATTCCTCCCCCGACAAGAGCCCCGCCGATGATCGAACTGATCACCGGGTCGAGAGGCAGATGATAAAAGCGGAGACCGCTGAACAAATCAATGGAAAAAGAGGAGATCAACAATCCATGGAGGCTGTTATAGAAGTAGGGACGGTAAAAGAACCAGGCAAGCAGAAAGATGGGAATACTGCAGCAAATTATCGTCAGCCCGACCTGCAGTCCCCATATGTAGTTAAAAATCATACCAAGACCAATGATCCCCCCGTCCAGCACATGATCAGGGATGAGAAATAAGTTGATACCGACGGATAGAACCAAGCTCCCGATCACGATCATCATCCCTTTTATCCACATCTCTCTCATCTCCCCGTCCCCCTCCTCTAATACAGTCTATGCCTGTCCGGAATAGGTTAGAAGAACGAGAGCGAACCTCCCTACATCCTTTTTATCAGATTGTACCACGCGACTCCACCATGGACGGAATTTGACCTTCCACAATGGACATAACCAAGCTTCTCATAGAAAGATATCAGCTCTTCTTTGCACGTCAAGGTGACTCCCTCCCTTCCATTTTCCTTCGCCAGCCGCTCTATCTCATGGAAAAGGGAAGCAGCGATCCCCTGCCTTCTTGCTTGTTCAGAAACGGCGACACCGAGAATTGCCTGATACCCTCCGCGCGATGGATTCGTTGTAATTCTTTCAAACAAATCATCTGTAATGAACGGGTTGTCTATGACAGGGCCGTTGATGTAGCCTAGAACGACTCCTCCTTTTTCTGCTACCAAAAAGGTATCCGCAATTAAGTGGATCCGTTCCAGCATTGCCTGCTTCGTTGCAGCTTCTCCCTCTGTAAACCCTTCTCTTTCAATCGTCATCAGCGAATCCAAGTCCGTCTTCCGGACATTACGTATTTCCATGACTGATCCCTGCTCCTTTTGAATAAAAAAAGCTGCCGGGTTGTCGGCAGCCTTTCTCCTTTATTCTACATGTTTCGCCTGAACACGGTCGAGTGCCTTCGTGTAGGCATCGTTCCCATAGTTCAAGCAGCGCTTCACGCGAGAAATCGTCGCTGTGGAAGCTCCTGTTTGTGTTTCAATTTTATGATACGTGTACCCTTCTCTCAGCATGCGGGCAACTTCCAGCCGTTGTGCCAGGGACTGGACTTCATTCATTGTTGCAAGATCATCAAAAAATTCATAGCATTCTTCGAGGTTCTGCAGGGACAGCACCGCTTCAAACAGCTGATCAAGCGTCTTCCCTCTCAGTTTATCGATCTGCATTCCCGTTTCCCTCCTTAATCAAAACGGACCTCCACCGATGACGGGATGATGTTCACCCACGTTTTCCCCGGCAGGAAAGCAAGTGCTTTGCCGTCCGCAAAGGGGAGGAGGCGTCCGTCGATATTTCTCCATTGTATTTCTTTCCGGATTCCTTTTTGCAGAAGCCAGCCGTCTCCACCGGACTTCAAATCGACTGCACGCCGCCCTTTCGTATCTATTACTTTATGGCCGGCACGGATGACCAGGACATTTTCGACCCCGATGGCAGTTCCATCCGCCGCATCTATCGTCGTTTCTCCATCACTTGAGCGCTGGAAAAAGCCGGATCGCTCTTTCCAATTAAATAGAACCTGCTGCGCCTCCGCATATCTAATGGCCATTCGATTTACCGGCTTCCCGTCCAGTTCCTGCTCAGAATCAAACGGCAGCGGTTCGTGTCTCTTGAAGGAGGTATATCCTTTATTTGAGGCAGCTTGCAGTATCCCATCTGTGATTAGATAGGAGTTGTGGGGCGCTTTCCTATCTGAAGTACGCTGGAAGAGCCAGCCGTTGTTATCGTAGATGGAACCGTTCAAGTAGGACACACCGCTCGTCGTCACTTGCTTCTGGATGGCAGTGGATGCCCCGTGATAGATATAGAGAGCATTCCACCCATCCGCAAGTTCAAGAAAGTAAGGCCTTGCACTTCGGACCGGACCTATTGTATCAGGAATATCACTGTGGAACAAAGCTAGGAAGCGAGTGATCGACCCTTCCGCCAGCGCTTCATAGACGACATCCGCCTTACTGAGCCCTGCTTGGGGTCTTGCATTCTGATGGTTGTTAATCATGACAGCTACAATTGGATCGTTCTGTTGATCCGGATTGATTTCTCCTGTCAACGGGAAAACGGTCTGCTCTCCTTCATTGATAATCACTCGTTCATCGTCCGCCGTCTGGTCTGTCACGGACCCTTCCTCTCGATCAACTCCGAACCAGCCGCAGGCAGCCAGCAGCGTGAGCACAAGTAAGAAGGTAAGTTTTCTCATGGAAGCACTTCCCTTTGTCCTATATTCCCTCTTCTATTTTAACGCATTATAGAAGGAAAGAGTACCTCTTTCTTTTTCACATCCATAATTCCAAGCGGTGTAATGCGGATATACGGCAGGTGCATGGATGATAGGAAAAGCAAGGTGTACACCGGGTCCGAAAAGGAAAACCCGTGTTCGTTCAAGCATTGTTTCATCCGTCTCTCCTCCTTCATTAAGTGCGGCAAAGGAAGATCAGACATCACCCCGCCCAACGGCAGTGAAAGCTCGAACAGAACTTCTCCTTCATTAACAAATACGATACCGCCGCCGATTTCATTCATCCGTTGGAATGCTTTTTTCATATCGGTCCTTGATTTACCAATTACGAGGATATCCCCGGTATTGCTGAACGAGCTGACCAACCCGCCAAGGGACTGTGTGAATCCTTTCAGCAGAGTGTTGACCATCCATTCGCCATCTCTGTCCATCAACATGATGAATGCTTCCTTATTCTCATCAGACAAACGCTCCACGGAAGCATCCGTATCTATCGCATATGGTTTCATAATAACGTCATTGACCAGTTCAAGCCCGATCGGCATGGAGAACTGCATGTCCTTATCCGCGAGCTCCCAGTCGAGGGAAAGCTTCTCTATCCCGTTCTTTTCCCACGGAATCTCGATGCCTGTCGGGACAACCTCTCCCTCTTTCTTCACCCACTCCCCTTTGGCGATGACGGAGTGAGGGGTCGGATCTTTAGGATCTCTAAGGAAATTAAGGTGGGCGGCACGTCCTGCATTAAGACTGCCGACCCTGCTTTCGATTCCGAAGTGCCTCGCAGCCTGATACGTGGCCATCATATAGGCATCAATTTCAGGAACGCCCGCTTCTATAGCAATTCGAATGCACATGTTAATGATCCCCTCCTCATAAAAGCCGGGGGTGGATCCATCCGTCGTAAACATCATGTGGTCATACTGGGTATGCCCCATTTTCTCAAGTCCCTGTAAAATGTCAGGAAGATCCGGACGTATCGAAGAATAACGCAGCCCCGTATGGTAGCCGATCGACAGCCGGGTAATGACGTCCTCCGCCGTCATGGATTCATGCTCAGAATCCATCCCGAGGAGACGCATCTTCACTAACGTACGCTCCGATGCACCTGGAAGATGGGCTTCCAGCGGCTTCCGTGATCGTTTCGTTTCCTGCATCCAGTGCAGAATCTGCTCATTTCTTTCATATAGCACATCCGGCCAGGCCGTCAATTCCCCGCCCTGAATGACCGCATCATGCTCAATCCAATCCAGCACCTGTTCGTCGAAAGACTCTCTGTCTTCCTCCCTTAAAACCGTCTGAGGATCGAAGCGCGCCCACCAGTACATGGTTGCAGGAAGATGCATGAACTCTTCCAATAAAGAAAACGCTTTCTTCTTTTCAGTTAAAAAAAGCCACATAAGGTTATCATTGATCAGCGTGGTCGTACCCGTCTCCGCTGCATATTCAGCAAGGGTCTGGGGATTATATAATTGAAACGGATGGGCATGCGGCTCGATATAGCCCGGGACGATATAACTGTCCTTCCCATCGATGACTTCCGTATTTTCCATATTGGAAGGGAGCTCCTTACCCGTATAAATGATTCGGTCTTCGTAAATCCATATATGACCTGTCATCCATTGCTTTAAATAGACGTTCAGGTACGTAGTATTTTTTATCAATTTCGTCGGTGCCGCGTCACCGTCCAAGACAGATGCATGTACTCGCAACTGGCGGTTCCGCCACCGGAATCGTGCTTCATTCATGGAGGATCCCTCCCTTAATCAGATTATCTATTATCGTAACACAGCAGAAGCCATACTTGTAAGGAGGAGCTTATATGAGACAAAATATCGGCACAATTAACAGCATGATACGTATTGCGACAGGGTTGAGCATGCTCACCCTTCTCACAATTCGCGGATCCAGAGGTCATGGATCTTCCCATCCTTTTCTAATCGCTCTCGCATCCATGAAAGTAGCAGAAGGCATCGTGCGTTACTGCCCGATGGTTGAAGCAATCGAGAAGATGACCGTCGAAACAGACGGCAAAGAAGAAGGCTGGCAGCAAAACTTCCCTAAATAATCAACAAAAATGAAGAGCGGAAGCATAAGCTCCGCTCTTATAAGTAAAGGATGAGAATAATGGACTTCATGGAATACTTTACAGACGTAGGTTTCGTCATCGTAACCGTCATCGGCACAATTGCAGCCCTCTTACTCGTCGCTTCCAGAAGAAGACGTGATCGATGATCTGCCAATATCACGGCGATAGAAAAAATCTTCATTTGCATGTAACGGACGCAGCGCTTCATAAGCACAATCAAGCGCACGTGAAAGGTCATTCCCCTTGCTGCCAACAAGCAGGACACGTCCTCCGTCCGATACATAGGTTCCGTTCTCAAATGCTGTACCTGCATGGACAAGGAAGGCTGAATCTGACGTTTCGAGTGCAGGAAGCGGGCGCCCTTTCACATATCCCCCCGGATATCCGCTCGATGCGACGACAACTCCTGCACACGATTCTTCCGACCATTGAAGTTCGGGGTCTTTTCCGTCCATGACATCCAAAAACACCTGCTCCAGGTCATTCTTCAGCAAAGGCAGGACCACCTGGGTCTCCGGATCTCCGAAACGAGCGTTAAATTCAATTACTTTCGGTCCTTTGTCTGTTTCGATCAGTCCGGCATAAAGAATTCCCGTAAACGGACGTTCTTCCTGGACCATCGCTTCAGCGACCGGACGTACAATCGATTCCACAGCTGTATCATAGGAAGACGAGGCCAGTCCCGGGACGGGAGCGAATGCCCCCATACCTCCTGTATTCGGTCCTTCATCCCCGTCGAATGCCCGCTTATGATCCTTTGCAGGAATCATTGGATAGACGTTCGGACCGTGGACGAAGGCCATCAAGGAGAATTCATCCCCTGCTAAAAACTCTTCCACAACGATTTCACTGCTTGCTTCTCCGAACTGCCCTTCGCCGAGCATGGAATCGGCCGCTTCCAACGCTTGTTCCAGCGTTTCGGCGACAACGACACCTTTTCCAGCAGCCAGGCCGTCTGCCTTGATGACAATCGGAGCGCCTTTTTCTTTAATGTACGCTTTCGCTTCCACCAGGTCGGAGAAAGCCTGATATTCCGCTGTGGGAATATCATATTTGTCCATCATCTGTTTCGCGAAATGTTTACTTCCCTCGATCAGCGCCGCATCCTTGGTGGGTCCGAATACTTTCAGGTCATTCGCTTGAAAATGGTCGACGATCCCTTCAAGCAAAGGAACTTCCGGACCTACGACTGTCAGATGAATGTCGTTTTCCTTCGCAAAAGAAACGAGGGCATCATGATCCCCTTCTTCAATCGCCACGCAGACGGCTTCTTTCATACCGGCGTTACCGGGAGCTGCGTAAATTTTCTCTGTCTGTTTACTTGCTGCTAATTTTTGAACAAGGCTGTGTTCACGGCCGCCCCGTCCGATTACCATGATATTCATCGTCGTCCATCCTCCCTTGTTCTTAGTGCTTGAAATGACGCATGCTTGTGAAGACCATTGCGATGCCGTGTTTATTGCAGGCATCGATCGAGTCCTGGTCACGCTTCGATCCACCCGGCTGGATGATAGCAGTAACGCCTGCTTCAGCTGCCGCTTCTACCGTATCCGGCATAGGGAAGAACGCATCAGAGGCGAGAATACTGCCTTTTGCTTTTTCACCCGCTTGTTCAAAAGCGATTTTGGCTGCGCCTACACGATTCATTTGTCCGGCACCTACTCCAAGGGTACGATCCCCTTTCGCTACTACGATGGCATTCGACTTCACGTGCTTCACGACCTTCCAGCCGAGCTTCAAGTCTTCCAGCTCCTGTGCAGATGGTTCCCGTTCCGTCGCTACTGTCAAATCCACCCCGTCAAGATTCCCTTCATCCGTATCTTGAACAAGCAGTCCACCGTTGACGCTCGTCAGCTTGTGCGCAGGACGATCGGATTTCTTCAGATCGATTTTCAAGAGGCGAAGGTTTTTCTTCTTCGTAAGGATTTCGAGCGCTTCCTCACTGAAAGAAGGAGCGAGAATGATCTCCAGGAAAATCTCTTTCAGCTTCGCTGCTGTATCAGCATCGACTTCAAGGTTCAAGGCGACGATTCCACCAAAAATGGAAACCGGATCCCCTTCGTATGCTTTGGTGAAAGCATCGTATAGATTCTCCCCTACTCCGACGCCGCAAGGATTCATATGTTTGACAGCTACAGCAGCCGGCTGGCCGAATTCAAGAACCACTTCCAATGCAGCATTAGCATCCTGAATGTTGTTATAAGAGAGCTCTTTTCCATTCAGCTGTTCCGCATTCGCAAGCGACGTCCCTTCCGCATTAGCCTGCTTATAGAACGAAGCGGTCTGGTGCGGGTTCTCTCCGTAACGCAGGGATTGTACTTTCTCATATGTTACGGTGTATGTCTCCGGATAAGCTTCCTCTGTAAGTTCCGAGAAGTAACCGGCGATCATCGCGTCATAATTCGCCGTATGGCGGTACACTTTCGCAGCAAGCCTGCGACGTGCTTCATAAGAAAGGCTGTCTGCTTTAAAGCCTTCGATCACCGTATCGTAATCGGAAGGATCGACAACGACAGCGACGTCTGCAAAGTTCTTCGCCGCCGCGCGGAGCATGGTCGGGCCCCCGATATCGATATTTTCGATAGCATCCGCCTCGGTCACTCCCTCTTTAGCGATCGTTTCCTTGAAAGGATACAGGTTGACTGCGACGAGATCGATCGTTTGGATATCCAGCCCATCCAACTGTTCCATGTGGTCGGCGTTGCCGCGCTTGGCAAGGAGGCCTCCATGGACCGCCGGATGAAGCGTCTTGACACGTCCATCCATAATTTCCGGGAAATTCGTCACTTCAGAAATAGACAGGACAGGAACCCCTGCTTCTTCGATCGCGCGCTTCGTTCCACCTGTGGAAACAAGCTCGTAATCTAGTTCGTGGAGTTGTTTAGCGAAATCAGCCAAACCTTCTTTATTGGATACGCTGAGTAGGGCACGTTTTTTCATTTGGATTCCTCCTTGGTGAATAATGACTCGATGACTTGCGGGTATAAGCGGTGTTCGACCGCCTGAATTTTCCGTTTCACTTCTTCCGGTGTATCGTTGTCTTCGATCGTCACCGCCTCCTGGGCGATGATCGGGCCTGTATCCATTCCGTCATCAACGAAATGGACGGTCACACCAGTCACTTTTACCTTTTTATCTATCGCCTGTCCAATGGCATCCTTACCGGGAAAAGCAGGAAGCAGGGACGGGTGGATATTGATGATCCGTTTCTCATATGGCTGAAGCAGCGTCGGGCCGACGAGACGCATATAACCAGCAAGAATGATGTAGTCAACGCCGCGCGAACGACAGTCTTCCAGCAAGGCGGCTTCATAGGCTGCTTTATTTTCGTAGACTTTTGGGTTGAAAACAATGGTATCCACGTCGTGACGCTGCGCTTTCTCAATGACAGGAGCGCCTACTTTGTCACAGACAAGCAGCTTGATGTCTGCATGGAGGGTTCCATTTTCGACGGCTTCGACAATGGCATCGAAGTTCGATCCTGTTCCGGAAGCAAAGACGGCAAGGTTGATCATGTCCACTGCACTCCCTCTTCGCCTGTCACTCGTCCAATGATGACACCATTTCCGATAGCTTCCGCTGCCTTCTCTGCGTCCGCTTCCGAAACGATGGCAATCATACCGATTCCCATATTGAAGACCCCGTACATTTCATCGGCAGGAATGTCTCCTTGTGCTTGAAGGAACGGGAAAATCGCCGGCACGTTCCAGCTTCCTTGGTTGATTGCTACACCCAGGCCTTCCGGAAGCGCTCTTGGAATATTCTCATAGAAACCGCCGCCGGTAATATGGGCAAGTCCTTTGATGCTCACCGCTTCCTTCAGCTGTTTGACAGCTTCGACGTAAATGACGGTAGGAGTTAGTAATACTTCCCCAAGCGGGCGGTCGAATCCTTCATAAGTTTCCTGGAGACTCAGCCCCTGATTATCGATAATTCGGCGGACAAGCGAGAAACCGTTGGAATGAACCCCAGAGGAAGGAAGGCCGATGATGACATCCCCTGCTTCTATTCCTTCTCCGGTGATCAGCTTCCGTTTATCTGCCATTCCTACAACAAAGCCGGCAAGGTCATATTCTTCTTCCTCATACATGCCGGGCATTTCTGCCGTTTCCCCGCCAACGAGCGCAGCGTGCGACTGCTGGCAGCCATCCGCGATGCCCTTGACGATTTGTTCGATGCGGGCAGGCTCATTCTTTCCACAAGCGATATAATCAAGGAACAAAAGCGGATCTGCTCCTTGTGCCGCGATATCGTTCACACACATAGCCACGACATCGACACCGATCGTATCATGCTTGTCCATTTCAAAAGCGAGCCGAAGCTTCGTCCCGACACCGTCCGTTCCAGTGACAAGGACGGGCTCTTCATAACTCATTCCGCTGATATCGAACAACCCGGCAAAAGAACCGAGACCGCCTATCACTTCCTTGCGCATCGTTCTGGCTACGTGCTTCTTCATCCGTTCGACCGCTTCATAACCAGCTTCGACGTCGACTCCTGCCTGTTTATAGGATTCACTCATCATTCTGCCTCCTCATCGTCACGCTTTCTCATACGGGTGGACCGTATTAGGATATATTTCTGTAGGATAATTGCCTGTAAAGCAGGCCATACAGCCGCCATGCTCCAGCGATTCATCCCCCTGATAGATGCTGTCGTTCAAACCATCCACGGATAGAAAAGCGAGACTGTCAGCCCCGATCAATTTCTCCATTTCTTCTACAGAGTGGTTTGCCGCAATCAACTCTCCACTGTTCGAGGTGTCGATTCCGTAGTAACATGGGTTCTCAATCGGCGGAGATGCAATACGGACATGCACTTCCTTCGCTCCTGCTTCTTTCAGCATTTTTACGATCCGCCGGCTTGTCGTACCCCGGACGATGGAATCATCGACCATGACGACACGTTTCCCTTCGACAATACCTCTTACAGCAGACAGCTTCATCTTGACCCCTTGTTCCCGCAGTTCCTGAGTCGGCTGGATGAACGTACGACCGACATAGCGGTTCTTGATCATACCAAGCTCATAAGGAATGCCGGACGCCTCTGCATATCCGATGGCAGCAGAAATACTGGAATCCGGTACTCCTGTTACGACATCCGCTTCGATGGGTGCTTCCTCCGCCAAGGCTTTCCCCATTCGTTTCCGTGATGCATGGACGTTTTTACCGTCCAGATTACTGTCCGGACGAGAGAAGTACACATATTCCATGGAACACAATGTACGTTGAATCGGGGCAGAGAAACGCTTCGTCTCTACTCCTTCATCAGAGATGATCAGCAGTTCACCAGGCTTCACTTCCCTGTCGTATTGGGCTCCGATCACATCAAACGCACACGTTTCCGAAGATACGACCCAAGCATCACCAAGGTGTCCAAGGCTGAGAGGGCGAAGGCCACGCGGGTCATTGGCAACGAACATCTTGTCTTCCGTCATCACAAGGAACGCGTAAGCTCCCTTGATCATGGACAATGCCTCTCCAATAGCCTGGTCAAGCGGGAGATGGCGCGCTCTCTTGATCAAGTGGGCAACTACTTCTGTATCGGAATTGGTCTGCAGAATGCTCCCTTGTGCTTCCAGCTGGCTCTTCAACGCGTGGGCGTTGACCAGGTTTCCGTTATGGGCAAGCGCAAGCCCCCCTGTCTGAGAACGGAACATCAGAGGTTGGATATTCTCATATGCACCATCCCCTGCAGTTGCGTAACGGACGTGCCCGATGGAGGCGTGTCCTTGCAAGTCTTCCAGCTGATTTTCGGAAAAAACTTCATTGATCAATCCGTGTCCTTTAGCAAGCTTCAGATGGTCTCCGTCTGTTGTGACGATTCCGGCGCCCTCCTGACCGCGGTGCTGCAAAGCGTGCAAACCATAATACGTCAGTTGGGCGGAGTCCGGGTGGCCCCAGACTCCGAAAATGCCACATTCCTCATTTAAGCCTTTGATTTCACCAAGCATGGAATAGCTCCTTTCCAAGTATCCTTCAACGTTGTTGTCTGCTCTTCCACTACGATTCGATCCTTATTGCTTACACGGTAGATGCCGTCCTCCGTCACTTTTCCGATCCGGACTGCGTCATTCACCGATTGTTCGAACGCATCTTGCTGCTCAGGACTTACAGTTACAAGGAAACGGGACTGCGTTTCTGAGAACAAGGCTGCAAGGACATCCCCTTCTACCTGGACATCACAACCGAGTTCCTGATCGAAAAGCTTCTCTGCAAGAGCGACCGCAAGACCACCTTCTGCCAAATCATGAGCAGATTCGATGAGACCTTTTTGAATAGCGGATAGAAGAGCGTTCTGGCGCTTCGCTTCCACTTCCAGATCAAGCGCCGGCGCTTTGCCGAAGTGCTTTCCTTCCAACATCCCCTGCAGTTCACTTCCACCGAATTCCGGCTTCGTCTCCCCGATGACATAAAGGAGATCGCCTGCTTTCTTAGCGTGGGACTGGGTGATGTGAGCTACATCCTCAATCAGGCCGACCATGCCGACGATCGGTGTCGGATAGATCGCTTTGCCACCAAATGATTCGTTATACAAGGAAACGTTCCCTCCGATGACCGGTGCGTTCAGGACGCGGCACGCTTCACTCATGCCGTCGACGCTTTTCTCCATCTGCCAGAAGATTTCCGGATTTTCCGGAGAACCAAAGTTCAATCCGTCTGTGATTCCCAACGGACGACCACCGGAGCAGATAATGTTACGGGCTGCTTCAGCAACAGCGATTTGTCCGCCGACTTCCGGATCGACATAGATATAGCGGGAGTTACAATCCGTCGTCATTGCAAGAGCCTTCTCTGTTCCACGTACACGCAATACGGCTGCATCGGACCCTGGAGCGACGACCGTGTTTGTCTGTACCATCGAGTCATACTGATCGTAAACCCATTCCTTGCTTGCAATCGTCGGCTGTTTCAACAGACTTTTCAGCGTTGCTGCATAATCGTCGACGACAGGCGCGTAATCGTCCATTGCCTGAAATTCTTCGTAATACGTCGGTTTCTTCGACGGCTTATGATAGACTGGAGCGTCTTCGGCAAGAGAATCGACAGGCACGTCAGCGACGACTTCTCCTTTATGTTCCAGGCGGAAGCGCTTCGTATCCGTGACTTCTCCGACAGCGACAGCTTCCAGATCATACTTACGGAATACTTCCGCTATCTCGTCTTCCCGACCTTTTTCTACGACAAGAAGCATGCGTTCCTGTGACTCGGACAGCATCATTTCATAGGCTGTCATGTTCTGTTCCCGCTGCGGGATAAGGTCAAGGTTCATCGTCATTCCCGTACCTGCTTTACTCGCCATTTCACTGGCAGAGGAAGTGAGACCGGCTGCTCCCATATCCTGAATCCCGACAAGCGCGTCATGGTGAATGACGTCAAGGCAGGCTTCGATCAGCAATTTCTCCATGAATGGGTCGCCTACTTGGACAGAAGGGCGTTTTTCTTCGGACTCTTCCGACAATTCTTCTGATGCGAATGTCGCTCCGTGGATCCCGTCCCGGCCGGTCTTCGCACCGACATACATGACCGTGTTACCGATTCCGGCTGCGATCCCTTTTTGAATATCTTTATGATCAATTAAACCAACACACATGGCGTTCACAAGTGGATTGCCGTTATAGGCATCGTCGAACTGGACTTCTCCACCAATGGTCGGTACACCGACACAGTTTCCGTAGCCCGCGATTCCGCGTACGACTTCTTCAAACAAGTATTTCACACGAGGCTGTTCCAATGAACCGAAGCGCAAAGAGTTCAGAAGCGCAACCGGACGGGCACCCATGGAAAAGACGTCCCGAAGAATCCCTCCGACACCTGTTGCAGCGCCCTGATACGGCTCGACTGCAGAAGGATGGTTGTGGCTTTCAATTTTGAAAACGACGGCCTGATCGTCACCGATATCGATGATGCCGGCTCCTTCCCCGGGACCTTGCAGCACGTGAGGGCCTTCTGTCGGGAATTTCCTTAGAAGCGGTTTTGAATTCTTATAACTGCAGTGTTCGGACCACATGACCGAGAACAAACCGATTTCTGTATAATTCGGACGGCGTCCCAGAATGGTTTTGACCGATTCATATTCTTCATCCGTCAGACCCATTTCCGCATAGACGCGCTGTTCTTCAATCGTTTCCGGGGTGATCTCAAGCATTGATGGCATGGTGTTCCCTCCAGTGTGTAAGAATGGATTCAAATAAGCGCAGACCGTCATCGCTGCCAAGCAGCGCTTCCACTGCCCGTTCCGGGTGCGGCATCATACCGAGGACATTCCCCTGCTCATTCATAATGCCTGCGATATCCCCTACAGAGCCGTTCGGGTTCTCTTCATAAGTAAAGACAATCTGATTATTTTCGCGCAGCTTCGCATATGTTTCTTCATCACAATAATAGTTTCCTTCGCCATGAGCGATCGGAATCTGGATTTTTGCTTTCTCTTCATAGTGGTGGGTGAAAAGGGTATCTGCATTTTCCACAGTCAGTGTTTCATAATGGCACATGAACTTCAGGCGTTCGTTCGCGAGCATCGCACCTGGAAGCAGCCCCATCTCAAGCAGGACCTGGAATCCATTACATACACCGAGAATCGGTTTTCCTGCTTCGGCAGCTTCACGAATTTGTTCGACAATCGGAGCCGTAGAAGCAATCGCTCCGGAGCGAAGGTAATCTCCGTATGAGAATCCTCCTGGCAGAAGGATGGCATCATAGTCTGCTAGATTCGCTTCCTGGTACCAAACCAAGTCCGCTTCCTGCCCCAAACCGTCCTTGACAGCGTGGTACATGTCACGGTCACAGTTGGAACCTGGAAAAACAACGACAGCAAATTTCACGTCAGCCTACCTCCTCGATCGTGTACGTATAGTTCTCGATGACAGGGTTGGCAAGTAGTTGATCACACATCTGATCGACCTGCTGATCCAGATTCTCCGAGTCTTCTAAAAGGACCTCCATGTATTTACCGACGCGTACGTCCTGGACATTGTTATATTCCAAAGACTTCAATGAGTTCTGAACAGCCTTTCCTTGTGGATCTAAAACGCCCTCTTTGAGTGTGATGTGGATCTTTACTTTGCGCATACGTTCTCCTCCAGTCGTTGTAGTATGTTCTCATAAACCTCGATCAGGCTGCCGATTTCTTCCCGGAATACGTCTTTGTCCATTTTCTGACCTGTTTTGATATCCCATAAGCGGCATGTATCCGGTGAAACTTCGTCCGACAATACGATTGTCCCGTCCGGCAGACGGCCGAATTCCAATTTGAAATCAGCGAGTTCCAAGCCTGCGGATTGGAATAATGCAATCAATTGTTCATTAATAATCAGGGCTTGTTCTTTGATGAATGTGAGTTCTTGTTCTTTGACGTCTGTCAGATGATAGGCATGAACGTCGTTGATTAGTGGATCATTCAATTCGTCCTTTTTGTAGAACAGTTCGATGATCGGCGGGTGGAAGCGCGTCTTCTCTTCAATACCGAGCCTTTTCGTAATACTTCCGGCTGCTTTGTTCCGGACCACGACTTCCAGTGGAATGATCGTCGTGCGCTTTACCAACTGCTCTGTATCGTTCAGCGCTTCAATAAAGTGGGTGGGAATTCCTTGCTTATGCAAGTATTGAAAGACTTTAGAGGTGATCAAGTTATTCAGGCGGCCTTTGCCTGCAAACTCGCTTTTCTTTTTACCGTTGAATGCTGTCGCATCATCTTTATAGGATAAAACCAGACGCTCCTGGTCATCAGTCGTCACATACACACGTTTCGCTTTACCTTCATACAATAAGGAACCTTTCATGAAGAACACCTCACTCATGGGGATTGGCCGGGGATGTCCTCGACATCCCCGGATAAAACAGTTTACTTACAGACCGATACGGTCGAAAATACGATCCACTTGCTTCAGGTGATGCTTGTAATCGAAGCAGGCATCAAGCTGGGATTCAGACAGGGCAGCCGTAATCTTCTCATCCGCCTCAATCAGCTCACGGAACGGTACTCCACGCTCCCATGCTTCCATCGCTTTCGGCTGGACAAGGTCGTATGCTTCTTCGCGTACCATGCCTTCATCAATTAATGTAAGCAGCACACGCTGGGAGAAAATCAAGCCGTACGTTTTCTCCATATTTTCCTGCATACGATCAGGGAATACCGTCAAGTTCTTCACGATATTTCCAAAGCGGTTCAACATGTAGTTCAAAGCAATCGTGGCATCCGGCAGAATAACGCGCTCTGCAGAGGAGTGGGAAATGTCCCGTTCATGCCAAAGAGGAACGTTCTCAAATGCTGTCAACATGTGTCCGCGGATCACACGTGCCATCCCTGTCATGTTTTCGGATCCGATCGGGTTACGTTTGTGAGGCATAGCAGAAGAACCTTTCTGTCCCTTGGCAAAGTACTCTTCCACTTCCCTTGTTTCCGTCTTCTGGAGACCACGGATCTCTACAGCGATCTTCTCGATGGATGTTGCAATCAAGCTCAGTGTGGAAACGTAATGAGCGTGACGGTCGCGCTGAAGTGTCTGTGTAGAAACAGATGCCGAATCAAGGCCCAGCTTCTCACATACATAAGCTTCTACGAAAGGATCGATGTTCGCATACGTTCCAACTGCGCCGGAAAGCTTTCCGACTTGAATATGCTTGATTGCAAGGTCCAGGCGCTCCAGGTTCCGTTTCATTTCTTCATAGTAAAGGGCAAGCTTCAACCCGAACGTCGTCGGTTCTGCGTGGACCCCGTGCGTGCGACCCATCATGACCGTGTGCTTATGTTCCTTCGCTTTCTCACCAAGGATTTCGATGAAGTTGACAAGGTCTTTACGAATGATCTCATTCGCCTGCTTCAATTGGTAAGAGAGTGCCGTATCTACCACGTCTGTAGATGTAAGTCCGTAGTGCACCCATTTCCGCTCATCGCCGACCGTCTCGGACACAGCACGTGTGAACGCTACGACATCGTGACGTGTTTCCAATTCAATTTCATGAATACGCGCGATATCAAAGGAAGCTTTCTCACGCAGTTTCTCTACATCTTCTTTCGGGATGACTCCAAGCTCACTCCAAGCTTCACAGGCAAGCAGCTCGACTTCCAGCCATGCTTGATAGCGGTTTTCCTCTGTCCAAATGGCGCCCATTTCCGGTCTTGTATAACGTTCTATCATCGTCTTCCTCCTTGGTTTCTACCATAAATGTATCTGGTTGGTTTCCATGTATGTTGCAATTTCTTTTAGATCATTACCGATAAAAGTCAGGTGCCCCATCTTACGGTTGGTCCTTGCTTCTCCTTTACCGTAATCGTGAAAATGACAACCCTCATATTGCTCGATCTTGTCAATTAGTATCCCGCGGTGCTTGCCTAGGACATTGACCATCACTGCCGCTCCGAATGTATGCACCGGAAGAAGCGGAAGACCGCAGATTGCACGGACATGTTGTTCAAACTGGGATACGTTGCAAGCCTCGATCGTGAAGTGACCGGAGTTATGCGGCCTTGGTGCCATTTCGTTGATATAGATGTCGTCTCCTTTGACGAACATCTCCACTGCGAACGTTCCGACGACTCCGATCTCATCTGCCAGCACTCGAACCGCCTCGTCCGCTTTCTGACGGACGGCCTCTGATACGTTGGCAGGGACTCTTGTTTCATGAAGGATATGATTCTTATGGATATTTTCTGCAAGCGGGAAGGTCCGGATGATTCCGTCCATGCCTCTAGTGAATACTTGAGAGATTTCTAAATCAAATAGCAGCCACTGTTCGACAATATAGATGCCGCCCTCTTTAATGAAAGAAGATAGCTCGTCCAGGCTGCTCTCATCTTCCAGCTTCAGCTGTCCCTTACCATCGTACCCCCCGCTGATCGTCTTAACGACGGCAGGGTAACCGATGCTTTCCAATGCTTCTTTGCATTGGTCATAGGATTCGATAATCCGGTATTCCGGAACAGACAAGCCTGCATCGACCGCTGCCTGCTTTTCTTTGGAACGGTTCTGCGTAACGGCGAGGGCCAGAGATCCTTGAGGCAGTTTGCCGGCTTCTTCAAACAGCTTGGCGACTTCAAGGTCGACATTTTCGAATTCGTACGTAATGACGTCACTGACTTCACTCAGTTTTTGAGCAGCTTCTTTATCGTCATAAGCAGCGATGATCTGCTCATCTGCAAGCGGTGCACACGGACAATCTTCCGCCGGGTCCATGACGGCGATTTTGTATCCCATGTGTCTGGCAGCGACCGCCATCATTCTTCCGAGCTGGCCGCCTCCAAGAATTCCGATCGTCTGACCTGGTCGAATAACCTTAGGACTCACGCAAATCCCTCCTCATTCCTTCTACTTTCTCCATCATCTGTTCTCTGTACACCGACAATCTGCCGGCCACCTCTTCATCAAAAGCTCCGATGATTTCCGCAGCAAGAAGACCTGCATTCTTTGCACCGGCACTTCCGATCGCTACAGTCGCCACAGGAACTCCTCCAGGCATCTGTACTATAGATAGAAGGGAATCCATTCCTTTCAATGCTTTTGATTCAACAGGGACTCCGATGACAGGCAGGGTCGTTTTAGAAGCAACCATTCCCGGAAGGTGGGCTGCCCCTCCCGCTCCGGCAATGATGACCTTCAACCCTCGTCCGCGCGCATCTTCTGCGTAAGTGAACATATCCTCCGGTGTCCGGTGAGCTGATATGATTTCCTTCTCGTATCCGATCCCAAGTTCATCCAGGACGGCACATGCCCCCTGCATTGTCTCCCAATCGGAAATGCTGCCCATGATTACGCCAACACTAGCCATTCATATTCATCCCTTTCTTCATAAAAAAACCTGCTCGACGCTCTCAACTAATGAGAGGAGTCGAGCAGGCACACGTGTCCCACTTGAAAGCATCCAAGCTTAAACTCCCCTCATAGTCCGGGAATTTACGGTTCCCAGGTAGAGACGAACGGGCCTTATTCCCGTCTTATATGAGGTCGCCTATGCAATTCTGCTTTCATCATATCAGGAGAAACTTGTCGATGTCAACGCAAAGTCGAACATTAAAGAAAATAAAAATACTAATCGTTCGGTTTTATTCTTTCACTGCGTGAAAAACAATCCTTTTCTCTATCGGTTCCATTACTTTTTCCCCATTTCGGGTTTCCTCCCGAAAAATCGGCTCCTCCGCCCGGCGGATCGGCCTGTAGCCTTCCCGCTTCATCCGATCGAGGCACTGGCCGATGGTTTCATTCTCCTGCACTTCAAAGCGCTTCTTGCTGTTCTTGCTGGGCATGACGTATCTTTCCTTTCTTAACGGATTTCACCCAGAACCCGCCATGGATCTGTTTCGGTTCATAAGCGACGATAAACGCTTTCGGATCGATATGACGAATCGTTTCATATAAGGAAAGCTCGTATTTCCTTGGAGTCAGAATCTGCATGGCCAGCCGATCCCCTTCCATTCCATAAGCATACCAACTCGTCACGCCGTACCCCTTATCCCGGAGCTTCCGCGTGAATTCGATATCCGGATCGGACGATATCACGTTCACTGTAATATAACCGAGAGCCAATTTCTCTTCAATCTTCATACCAACGATAACACCAAGACCATAACCAAGAGCATAGGCAAGGACATTCTCTATCTGATCCAGACGATCAAGGACGAGCCCAAGACCAAAGACGTAGGTAACTATTTCAAATGTACTGATGAACGCGGCAATATAACGACGGCCTTTCAACGTAAAAATCATCCGTAATGTAAAGAACGAAACATAGACAATGTTAACGGCTAAAATGATCACAATGAGCAATAATGGGTTTTCTAACATGGATGCATCCCCCTACTTATGTTGCAAATATAGACCCAAGAAATTCTTCTCGTCAATATTCATGCATACACTATAAACCATGGGAATGTCCATACACAATCTTTTTTTACCGCAATTAATGACAATTTACGGAGGCTGATGACATGAACCAATTCAAGGATTGGAAAACCAACATGGACCGCTTCTTCGGCCATGAATTCTGGGATGATTTCGACGGGATGATGAAGCCCCCCATTCCAGCTGTCAACATCTATCAATATGACCAGGAGCTCTTATGCTATGTGAATATTCCCGGAATGGATAAACCAAAGAACATCGACGTGCTTGTCGATCATACGACACTAACCTTAAAAGGGAAAATTTCGTTCAACAAGCGCGGCGGCAAGCAGGTCAAATCCGAAATTCCGGATGGCATGTTTGAAAGGACGATCGATCTCCCGTTCCCTGTTCGTCATGATAAAATCGACGCGACTTATCAGCACGGGCTGCTGATTATCAAGCTGCAACGTTATATCACAGATGCCACCAACCAGCGCCCTATCCAGATCCGCCACCTGGAAGAAAAGGAATAAAAGGAGAGAAGAGTATGCGGCAGCTCTCCGGATCTCCCCCTATATACTTGTCCGTATCGGGAAGGAACGAAAACCGTCTCACGGGAGCCCGCCATCACCTTTCAAAAGAAACCGCCAGCCTGCGGCTGACGGTTTCCCTCATCCTGTCTGCCTTACGCAAGGAAGATGAAGTACAAAATAAAGATAACGAACAAGAAGTACATGATCGGATGAATCTCTTTTGTTCTCCCTTTTAGAAGCATCGTAATCGGATAGAAGATAAACCCGATTGCAATCCCCGTCGCAATACTGTACGTCAACGGCATCGCTACGATTGTGAAGAAGGCCGGAACAGCAACTTCGAACTCGTCCCAATCGATGCTTTTCAAAGCAGAAGCCATCAATACACCGACGATGATCAAGGCAGGAGCCGTCACTTCAGCAGTCACGATGGACAAGAGAGGCGAGAAGAACAATGCAAGAATAAAGCACAAAGCCGTCACAACAGAAGTGAATCCGGTACGCCCGCCGGCCCCAACCCCTGCAGTCGACTCAATATAAGAAGTCGTCGTAGACGTTCCTACAATAGCACCTGCTACAGTCGCTGTAGAATCAGCAAATAGAGCTCTATCCGCTCTTGGGAGCTTGTTATCCTTCATAAATCCAGCCTGGGTCGCCACTGCTACGAGCGTTCCAGCTGTATCAAAGAAGTCAACGAACAAGAAAGTCAAAATGACGACAAGCATCTCCATCGTGAAGATATCTCCGAAATGCTCCAATGCTGCCCCGAACGTCGGCGCAACCGAAGGTGCAGAACCGACGATATCGCTCAACCCGGAAGGCGGTGCAATCAGTCCGGAAACCATACCCGCTACAGCTGTCAGCACCATACCGTAGAAAATGCCGCCCTTCATCCCCAACGCCATCAAGATGACGCTGATGACAATTCCGAAGACAGCAAGCAGTACAGGGCCTGAAGTAAGGTCCCCCATTTGAACAAGAGTCGCATCACTGTTCACGACAATTCCTGCATTCTGAAAGCCGATAAAAGCGATGTAGAGGCCGATTCCGGCACCTACAGCGAGCTTAAGGTTTCCAGGAATGGCATCGATGATTAATTGGCGTAGTCCTGTAAGAGTTAAAACGATAAAAATAAGTCCGGAAGCCAATACACCGGCAAGTGCCGTTTCCCAAGGAATTCCATAGCCAAGAACAACCGTATAGGCGAAGAAGGCGTTCAAGCCCATACCCGGAGCGAGAGCAATCGGATATTTCGCGAATACCCCCATGATTAATGTTCCGATAGCAGCTGCGATCGCAGTAGCTGTAAAGATAGCCCCTTTATCCATCCGCGTAACACCTTCAGGAAGCTGATCGATTCCATCCAACGCAAGCGTCGATGGATTGACGAACAAAATATATGCCATAGCCAGGAAGGTCGTTAGTCCTGCTATGATTTCACGACGATAGGTCGTGCCGTTCTCCTTGAATTTAAAATAATTGCGCACGTTCTTTTTCCTCCCTTTTCTTTCCCTGATCCTTCTTGAAATGCCCGGCATTCCAAGAACATGGTTGAACAAATAAAAAAGACACCCCGGGAGATTCCCGAGAGTGTCTACGAAAACGAAGGAGATGGACGAGGGCCCTGAAGTAAATTCACATAACCACAACATCCATCCACCAACGTAGTCAGACCAATTTACGGCGGTCTGGTAGAAACTCATGGGCCCTATCCCCAAAATTATACGACGGTGATACTTTATTATTTGATTCTATCTTACTAGGTCAGAAGAAGAGAGTCAAGCCTATTTCCGAACATTACACTTAATAAAATTAAAATCGTTCGCTTATTCCCATTCAATGGTTGCCGGCGGCTTGCTCGTTACATCATACACAACGCGGTTAATATGATCGACTTCGTTGACGATACGCGTGGAGATCCTCTCCAGCACATCCCATGGGATACGCGCCCAATCAGATGTCATACCGTCAATGGATGTTACGGCACGAATGCCGATCGTGTGATCATACGTACGTTCATCTCCCATGACACCGACGGACTTGATGTTAGGAAGAACTGTGAAGTACTGCCAAATGTCGCGGTCAAGCCCTGCCTTCTTGATTTCGTCACGAAGAACAGCGTCCGACTCGCGAACGATTTCCAGCTTCTCTTCCGTCACTTCACCGAGGACACGGATGGCAAGGCCGGGACCAGGGAACGGCTGGCGCCAAACGATATGTTCCGGCACACCAAGTTCAAGCCCGAGCGCACGGACTTCGTCTTTAAACAACGTATTCAAAGGCTCAATTAATTCAAATTCCATATCTTCAGGAAGACCACCAACATTGTGGTGGGATTTAATCGTCTGCGCTGTTTCCGTACCACTTTCGATAATATCTGTATAAAGCGTTCCTTGAGCAAGGAAATCGATGTCTTTCAGCTTGGCTGCTTCATCATCGAACACATAGATGAACTCGTTACCAATGATCTTACGTTTCTTTTCAGGGTCGGAAACGCCTGCCAACTTACTCATGAAACGTTCTTTAGCATCAATTTTGATAATGTTCATTTGGAATCCTTCTCCAAGGAAACGCATGACATCATCCGCTTCGTTTTTTCTAAGAAGACCGTGGTCAACGAAGATACAGGTTAATTGGTCTCCGATCGCGCGGTGAATCAAAGCGGCGACGACAGAAGAATCGACTCCTCCGCTTAATGCACAGAGTACTTTACGATCTCCTACCTGCTCACGGATTTTCTCCACTTCCATTTCAATGACGTGCTCCATCGTCCAGTCATCCGTCGCTTCACAAACGTCGAAAACGAAGCTGCGCAGAATATCGTTTCCATATTCAGAGTGACGCACTTCCGGGTGGAACTGGACGCCGTACATACGTGCATCATCATTGCTGATCGCTGCTACAGGACAGGAAGGACTTGTCGCGTCGACGCGGAAACCTTCCGGCGCTTCAATTACCTTATCACTGTGACTCATCCAAACGGTCTGCTCTTTAGGAGTTTTACGGAAGATGACCGGGCTCTCTTTAACAGTGATATCCGCTTTGCCGTATTCCCGTTCTTTCGCACGCTCTACTTTGCCGCCGAAGTGGTGCGTCATCAGCTGCATGCCGTAGCAGATTCCCAGTACTGGAATGCCTAATTCAAAGATCTGCTCATCGCAACGGAAGCTGTTTTCCCCGTATACACTGTTCGGTCCACCGGACAGGATGATCCCGCTGGGATTCAATTCCTTGATTTCTTCAATAGTCATTTTATGAGAATGAAGTTCACTGTACACTCCGAATTCACGGATTCTCCGGGTGATCAACTGGTTGTATTGACTTCCGAAGTCAAGCACTAGAATCATGCCTTTCACTTGTTCCATACTCTTCCACTCCTTATTTATGTTCGACTGCCTTCTTTCCTGCCGGCAATAAAAAAATGGATTCCCGCCTCGTCTAATATAAACGAAGGCAGAAATCCATCCCATGCCGAGACATGTCACGTGATTTCCACCTTCATAGTCAGGAAATTTACGGTATCCCGGTAGAGACTCTCGAGCCATATTCTCGAGGATATACGAAGGAAGAACGCATCTAATTGCCATTCATTCTATCAACCGCGACAAAAGTAATCAAGACAATGTCCTTTTAATTAAATTTTCCCATAATTCAGTGACTTCCGGCCAGCGCTTCATAGAGTCCCCTCCTCCATAGAGGAGACGTTCATAATGATTCGTCAGTCGGCGCATCTCGTTCGACTGATAACGCCGGTCCACCTCTTCCGCGTATTCCCGGAGGGTTTGATCCTGTTTGCGCTTCAGACCCTTATGGTGCAGCGCTTTTAACAGAAACGCATAGGCCTTCTCAAACGTATCTTCCTTATTCGTCTGACGAAGCCTGCGGATATAGAAAAAGGCAAGCAAACGATATCTCATCAAGAAAACGAGGACAGCGGCCAGAATCACAAGGACAAACAGTATGATCCAACCCCACATTCCGTTCTGCTCGGAAGATGTACCTTCCAGCGCAGCAGAATCCGAGCTGTTCTCTTCCTCTTCCATCTCCTGAGGATTTCCGGCTCCTTCCTCAGGAGTCGTCTCCTGCTCACGAGCATCGCTTTCTTCCGTCTCCGTATCCTGCTCGATATCTGTATAAAAATCGGCGTTATTGGAAAACCCTTGCGTCGGTTCGAATGGAACCCACCCAATTTCAGGGAAATAAACCTCCACCCAGGAGTGGGCATTGGCACTTGTCACTTCATAAACGTTCTGGACTTCGTTTTCTGCGAAAGGATTCTCCTCCGCACCGAGACGCTCCCCACCAGTGAACCCTTTCACCCAACGGGCAGGAATCCCTTCCGACCTCAGCAGCACCACCATCGAAGTGGAGTAGTTATCACAATACCCTACTTGTGATTCAAACAGGAATTGATCGACATAGTCCTGATTATCTCTCGGAACGGCAACATCCGTCGTCGAATATTCGAACCCGTTTGCTGCAAAGTAGGACTCCACCGCTTTGGCACGATCATACCTGTTGTCTTCCCCTTCGACAATTTGGGAGGCAAGATTCCTGACTCTGTTCGGAAGATTATCCGGAAGCTGCAGGTAATGGTCCTGAATCTCTTCCGGATCTTCCCCGTCTGCTTCCCGCAGCTGGTTGTATTCAAAGGAAGGATAGTCATAATTCAGCACATACGTATTCATCTTCGCTTCCGACCCGTTGTAAATCGTATCCATTTCCCCGGTATTTTCATGGACTGCAAGGTTATATTGCTCCGGATACTCTACAAGTCCGGTAATTCCGTATGGATAGACGAGCTTACGGAAAGGAGCATCCTCCGTCATTTGCACGAGAGCACTCTGTTCTTCGGATTCCACGGCGTTCGTGAACGTTTCAAAAGGAATCGAGGATGGGTTTACCGTGTCCACAGGCTCAGCGAGTGTATCTTCCCAGCCTTTTCCTGTGTAAGTATCCTTCGATTCGATTCGCCAATAACGATCTCCGTCCACCGTAGCACGGAACATCGGTGTATCATCCTGGACGAAGGAACCACCAAGCGAGCTGTCATCTTCCCCGTACCCTACTTTCCGGACCGTTCCACTGCCACCCTCACCGCCTGTCGCACTCTGCAGGTATGGAAGTGGATCGGGCCACTGAGGGGAAAGTTTCGGAGCTGCGTATCCTATTGCGGAAGACAGGAGGATAATTCCGATCAGGGGAAGGATCCAGACATTCGCACGCCTGAAATCCTTGAAAGGAATCTCTTCCCTGTCCATCTCTCTGGAGAAACTCGAAACACCGAGTGCCGCCATTCCAAGAATGAAGGTTCGTATGATAGCCCAATCAGCTTCATACGTTGTAAACGTATCGGTTACGGTTATAAACACTAAGGTAAGAACAACGAAAAAGAACATACGTCTTGCAATAACGAACCAGTAATACAATAAGTAACTCATTAACCACAGAAGAATAAGGAACAACAAGCTGCGAAACAGCGGCGTCATCTGCCACCATTCCTGGGAAAGCATCATCTCAAAATTGAAAACGGTTTGATCATAGAGGACCGAAAACCACTCCGGCGAGAAAATTCGTTCCGCTATATACATCCCGTCGAGAATAAAGGCAAGTCCCAATCCTTTCAGCGGGACTGAAATCCACCAAGGCACCTGCAGAAAAGAGAGAAAGAAGCAGAATCCCGCATAGAGGAAGAAGATCCTCGTATCATTCGTTTCCGAAATTTCTTCCAACGGCCGCAACCACTCACAAAACAGTAAAAAACCAATTACATATAAAGCCAGCCGATAGTAGAACGTCTGCCGGTCCTGCATCATGTACTCACCTCAAATCCAGGCTTCACAAGCTGCTCTTCCGTCAGCAGTTCCACCGTCACACCTTCTCTTTTCAACTGCTTTAACGTCTGGTGCTCCTGAAGTCCGATTCGATTGTATGGATGTACGTAATAAAAGAGAAGGCGCTTGCTCTTCTTAGCCAGTTTGACAAGAGCTACCTGCAGATCTTTATCCAGATGATGGCTGATAATCATCATCATAATTCCAGCCGGCACCTGTTTCTGTCCCCGCTCCAGTTGTTCAGCAAAAGAAGCACTCTCCATCGGACGGACTTTCGCCAAATGTGCCTGTATCTGGCTGTGATGGGAATGGTCCTGGTGAAACGGAAAGTACTTCCTCTCTCCCCCGAGAGTCATAAAAGCGAGGGGAGCGGCTTTTTTGTGGAAGGTATTCAACAGAGATGCTGTAAACTCTACAGCTCCTTCAAAGCTCAACTCGTTCATTCCTTCTTCCCGGACCGTATTCAGAATGAGCACCATGTCGACGCTCTTCTCCTGTTCAAATTCTTTTGTCATCATTTCATTTTTTCTGGCTGTCGTCTTCCAATCGACCCAGGCAAATCTGTCTCCGGGCATGTATTCCCTTACTCCTGTTACCATGTTCGTATGCTTCTCATTCAATTTGAAAGAGGGACTTGCTCCTTGTTCAAAGCTGTACACGCGCTCCTTCATTTTGACCGGACGAATAAAAGGAAAGACCAAAAGAGCGCTCGCTTCCCTGTACACGTGTTCTTTTGTGACAAAACCAAAGAAGTCCCCGGTTTTAATCCGGACGGCTTTCCATTGATGCTCGCCCCGGGGAAGCTTGTCCAATTCATATCGATAGCTGATTTTCCTTCTAAACCAGGGAAAAACGACACGCTTTACCTTTCTGTCTTCCAGAAGTGCCTCATCCCGCTCCAAATCTTTGAACTTATCAAGATGCTGATCCATTCGTTTCAAAGATTCCGGCAGGTATTCCTCGATGACGCAGTAATAGATCGGATAAGCAAACCGACGCGTCATCGTCACTTCTACTTCCACCGTTTCTCCTCCCATCGCCGTTCGTTTGGACAGGCGGCGGTCGATCTTCCAGTTGTTAATCGGATAAAGCAGGACGCCCAGCATATAAAGAAGAAAAGGAAGAAAGGCATAGAAGAGAAACCAGCTGACAAAGCCGCCTTGAAACATTGCATAGGAAAACAGGACACCAAAGAGCAGGAGGACGATCGCGAGTTTTACAGTGAAGGACACCGTTTGTCTCATTCACCTACGTTCCTGTTCACTGGAATGGATGTAGCCGTCAACAGCTGATCAATGATCGACTCGGCGCTCGCTCCTTCGAATTGTGCTTCGGAAGTAAGGATCATCCGATGGGAAAGGACATACGGAGCCAGGTACTGTATATCGTCCGGAATGACATAATCCCGGTCATGGATGAATGCATAGGCCTTCGCCGCCCGCATAAGGGCGATCGAACCACGCGGACTTACCCCGAGATACACCCCTTCATGGCTTCTCGTCCCTGTCACCAAATCTACGATATATCGGTTGACTGTCCGATCGACATAAACACGGTCGACATCTTCCTGAAGCATAACGAGCTCCTCGCGGTTGAGTACAGAAGTAATCTCCTCGATCGGATGTCCTTCCGATGTCCTTGCCAGCATTTCCATCTCCTGTTTGGCAGATGGATACCCCATTTTCATCTTGAGCAGGAAGCGGTCAAGCTGTGCTTCCGGCAGCGGATAGGTCCCTTCATATTCGATCGGGTTCTGTGTTGCCATGACAAAAAACGGATCGCTGAGCGGCACCGTATTGCCATCCACCGTAATACTCGTTTCTTCCATACCTTCCAATAAGGCGGACTGTGTCTTCGGGGATGTCCGGTTGATTTCATCTGCCAGGACGATATTACCGAGAATCGGACCGGGACGGAATTCGAACTCTAATGTTTTCGGATTATAAATGGATACACCCGTCACATCGCTCGGCAGAAGATCCGGAGTGAACTGGATCCTTTTGAACTGGCAGTCGAGCGACTTCGCCAACGTCTTTACAAGCATCGTTTTCCCTACACCGGGAACGTCCTCCAGAAGCACATGGCCTCTGGCAAGCAGAGCTACAACACTCAACAGTGCCGCCTCTTCTTTCCCAATCATGACCCGTCTCATATTTTTAAGTACTTCCGATATTTTCGGTTGATACAGAAATGTCTGCTGCGTCATTCGGTGTACCCCTTTCAAACGAACTATTTTTCTGAATTATCACGCTTATCTTTAACTATACTATATTGATTCTTAATGGACAAAAGATGCGAACATCTGGATATTATCGACAAAAAGGTCGCCCCAGCCGTCCTATGCTTCATTGGTAAAATTTATTAAATCTATTAACATTATTTACCCAATATGGTATCTTTGATTCAAGCCATCGCAAATAGAAATAAAAAAGTACGCCGCAGAAATAAGAGACGAAGGTTATAGACATATAAATAAGGTGGCAAAACAGCCCCGGCCAAAATGGCCGGGGCTGTCTGTATAGTCAGGACGATCCTGGGTCCTTCTGCTCGATATGACGGTTGATATCCTCCCAATCCGGGTGATCAGCGATGACTTTAAGGACATCTTCCATTGAAAACCCCGGGTTGCTTGGGTAAAGGTGTTCGATAATTCTTTTCACAAGCTCGAAATCTTCGCTTGTATCCACCGTCCACCGATGAGAACTGGCATTCCGCTTATATGTCACGTGGAAACTCGAGTACCGTTCAGAATGGCGGATGATGAACGGCGTGACATGTTCCCGTTCCGCCGGCTGCACCGCTTCCTTGTATGCTTCCTCCAGCGCTTGGAAAGAGAACACGCTTGTATCCATCCCCCGCGGATAAGTCCGCACCTCCGTGTTCGAACCATACTGAAACGCAGGTGCGCGGCGGACGTAAGCAGCGACGACATCGTCTATCACGTTGGGATCGATCAGCGGGCAGTCCGCTGTCAGCCTGACGACAGCGTCTGCATCGAAAGCCGCTGCCGTTTCATAGTATCTCTCCAGCACATCATCCTCCGACCCTCTGTAACAAGCCACTCCTACAGATCGGCACAGCTCGACGATCGGGTCATCCCTGACATGCTCGGTCGTAGCGATGACCAGTTGATCGATCAGCTTCGAACGCTGCATCCGCTCGATTTGATAGACAAGCATTGGTTTTCCCAGAATCGGCTTTAATACTTTACCGGGCAGACGAGTCGATCCCATCCGCGCCTGCACGATGGCGACGACTTTCACGTGACTCCTCCCTTCATCCAATCCACTTCCAGGACATCGGTGTCCCTTTTACCAGATCGGCATTGATTTTCTTCCCGAGCAGCACTTCCATATATTTCACCGGCATGCCGAATCCTGGGCGGATAGCCCGGAGATTCGACTCTGTCAACACATCACCGGCTTTCATATCTTCTGTAATATAGAGAGAGCGCCGGTATTTGCCCGACCCTTTTTCGCTGTCTGTCGGTCCGTAACGAACAGATCCGAGCGCTTCCCATGCCCGTTCCGTTTCCGTGACGAGTGCTTTCATCTCCTCCGGTTCCAGGGAGAATTGAGAATCCACGCCTCCGTCCTTACGATTTAAGGTGAAATGCTTTTCGATGACGGACGCACCTAAAGCGACACTTGCAACCGCCGCCCCTGTACCGAGGGTGTGGTCCGATAGACCGACTTGACAACGGAACACTTCTTTCATATTAGGTATGGTTCGGATATTGGAATTCTCCGGAGTTGCCGGGTAGCTGCTGGTGCACTTCAGAAGCACTAAATCCCGACAGCCGGCTCCCCGCGCAGCAGCCGTCATTTCTGCTATTTCGGCGACTGTCGCAAGCCCCGTCGATATGATGACCGGTTTCCCTGTGGCAGCGACCTTCTCGATCAATGGCAGATCCGTATTTTCAAAGGATGCAATCTTATACATAGGGACATGAAGCGATTCGAGGAAATCGACCGATGAGGCGTCGAACGGGGTACTGAACCCAATGATACCTCGTTCTCTGCAGCGCTCGAATATCTTTTCATGCCACTCCCACGGTGTATAAGCTTCCTTATAAAGATCATACAAGCGCTTGCCCTTCCACAAACTGTCCTGCTGGTTAATTTCAAAGTCTGCCCCTTTATGATCCAGCGTCATCGTATCTGCCGTGTATGTCTGGATTTTCAATGCATCAGCACCGCTGTCCGCCGCGCGATCAACGATTTCAAGGGCACGCGTCAACGATTGATTGTGGTTCCCGGACATTTCTGCGATGATGAACGGCCGATGGGCTTCACCGATATACCGATCGCCCACTTTCATCTCCATTCCTTCCCCTCCCAATCTTCCTTGAATAGTGCCAGAAGTATCACGTCAAGAAACACTCCCCCTCTGTTCCAATGGCTGCAAAGTCTTCCTTCCTGCACGAAACCAAGCTTCTCATGGTAACGAACGCTGCCTGTATTCGAAGACAGAACCTCTGCACATACTTTTTGGACGGGTTCCTGCTTAAAAATGTAATCAAGGGCAAGCTTCCCCATCTCTGTCCCTGCTCCTTTAGGCGCGGCCGGGTCTCCGATATAGAACCCCCAAAGACACCGCTTATGCACACGATCGATATCGGAAAATCGAACAAAGCCAAGCGGACGTTTGCCGGAGACGAAGATCTTCGCATGAGCCTGGGTATTTTTCTGCTCTTTCTTCATCCATTCGAGATGACTATCCCACTCAATGGGTTGATTGTTATACATATGTCGGCGGATTTCCTCTCTGTTCCGCCACGTCCAAATCTGCCTCCAGTCCTTCTCTTCCACATCTCTAAGCGTGTACTCAGTCATCAGGAGACCTTCCTGTCAAAAAGTCTGCAACGGCATGCGGTCGATGCTTCTCCATTAAAGCCCCCGCCGCTCTTGACAGATTCACGAGAAGGGACGGATCGTTCTTCAACAGGGCAAGCTGTTCATAGATTTGATCGGTCGTCACCTGCTCACTCCTCCCTAAGTATAAAACCGCTCCCCTCTCTTTAAGGGCCGATAGTACACCCGTCTGATTATCAGCAGCTTCGATGACAACAGTCGGGAGTTTCATATAACACCGCTCCCACACAGAACTCCCACCTGCACCGAAAGCTACATCTGCCTGCTGCATCAGCCGAGCCATCCGTTTCGTCTGGACGTGCAGGGACATTTTCTCCTGTTGGCAGAATTTGCGGAGCTCCTGTTTATAAGGATAAGCGCCTCCTACCACGACATCGACTTTCGGTGTATCCGCAAGCCGCTTTAACGCCTGCACAACTTTCCAAGTATCGTTATTCGGATCACTGCCACCGAAGGAAACAAGCACTCGATCAAGACGTCCCAAGCGTTCTTTACGCTTCTTGTCATAATGATAGAATTCTTCACGAAGCAAGGCATACGCAGGACCGAAAAGGCAGGTGGCGCCTTGTGGAAGGAGATTGGCATACCCCGCTTCCCCAGCCTTGTGCAAATTCTGATCGAGCAGCACACCACACCTATGAGGCCTGTCAGCCAAATCATCGATGACCATCACCCCGCCGACACGGGCAGACAAGACTTCCTCCCACCGGGCATCCAGCAGATAATGATCGACAACGAGCCAATCCACCGTTCCTATATTATCCAAAACCTGCACGCATCTAGCCGCGTCCTCCTCCCAGGACACCGGGTCTGCACCTGTGATCATATGAACATCCATACCGGCTTCCATCAGCCAATCCACAAGGTCCCCGGGACGTTTTCTGCACATAAAAAAAACATCCACCCCCTGCTTCTTCAACTGTTCGGCGAGCGTGGCACAACGCATCACATGCCCGGTCCCCAAGGAACGGGACGCATCAGCCCGGAAACCGATTCTCATGGTTTCCCTGCTTTCCCGCTGAAGTGACCGGCGACTTTTCGGACGGCTGTAATGACATCCTTCACGTCCTCGTCTGACATTCCAGGAAATAGAGGCAGTGTGAGAATGTGTTCGTACAATTCCTCCGCAACAGGGCACTGGTTCGGCCCATATCCAAGTCGTTGGTAATGAGGTTGAAGATGGACAGGCATGTAGTGGACATTCACTCCGATATTTTCCGCCCGCAGGGATTCGAACACTTCCGTCCTCAACGGAGCAAGCTTCCCACTTAAACGAAGAACATATAAATGCCAGCTTGATTTCGTATCTTTCAGCTGGCATGGGATTTCGACTCCTTCCAAGTTGCGGAAAGCCTCGTCATATTTCGCCGCATAAGCCCTTCGCAAAGTAAGGAAGCGTTCCAATTTATTCAGCTGACTGCTTCCTAAAGCTGCCTGGATATCCGTCATGCGGTAGTGATAGCCGAGGAACTGCATTTCATATTCCCAGGACTTCCGATTTTGTTCGAGCTGATGTGTGTCACGAGTGATGCCATGGGTCCGGAACAACTTCAATTTCTCATAGAAAACCGGGTTATCCGTCGTGATCACACCACCTTCTCCCGTCGTAATATGTTTGACAGGATGGAAGCTGAACATCGTCATATCACTGAACGAACCGACTTTCTTCCCTTCGTATTCCGCACCGAGAGCATGGGCACCATCCTCGATGATCACCAGCTCGTTCTCGTCGGCGATTCTTCGAAGCTCTTTATAGTCTGCCGGCTGTCCCGTAAAGTCGACAGGTATGATGGCTTTCGTTTTCTCCGTCACCAGCTTTTCCACGGATACCGGATCGATATTGTAATGAATCGGATCGACGTCCGCAAATACAGGTGTCCCACCGCTGTAAAGGACACAGTTGGCACTTGCGACAAAAGTGATCGGCGTCGTGATCACCTCCGCCCCCTCTGTCACACCGGCAGCGAAGCATGCGGCGTGCAGGGCAGCCGTTCCGCTTGAGAAAGTAACGGCATACGAAGAGCCGACATATTCCGAGAGTTCCTTTTCGAAGCGCTCGATGGTCGGCCCAGTCGTTAAATAATCACTTTTCAAGACGTTCACGACAGCGTCGATATCGTCATCATCAATAAACTGCCTGCCGTAGGCAAGCATCGAATCACGGACAGGCTTCCCCCCTACTATCGCTAACTTTCCCAATGGACCGTTCCCCTTTAAATGAGTTTAGTCGTCTTGATCCACTCTTCCGTACGACGGATGCCTTCCTCTAATGTAACGGCAGGCTCCCAATCCAGAAGTCTCTTCGCCTTCCTGTAATCACAGAGAAGTTTCGGAATCTCGCTTTGTGGATGGATATGCTCGATATGTTCAATACGCGATTCATCTTCTACGATCAATGCGGCCAGATCATTAACGGAAATGTCCCTTCCTAAACCGGCATTGACAATTTCGCCGTCCACTTCACTCTGGTACCCCGCCTCCACGACGAAACCGGCACAGTCTTCTACATACAATAAATCGCGTGTCTGACGTCCATCTCCATAAATTTGCAGCGGCAGACCATGGAGTTTGTTCTTAATGAAGATGGCCACTACGCCGCCTTCTCCTCCCGTCTTCTGAAAAGGCCCATACGTGTTGAACGGCCGGACGACTGTCACAGGGAGATCGTAAGCGTAATAATACGACAACACCATATTTTCCGCTGCAATCTTAGCGCCTGCGTACGGGGATGCCGGCTTGATCGGATCGCTTTCAGCAATCCCTTTGTCGTCCACAGCCCTGTCATAAACCATACAGGTACTCATGAATACCATTTTCACGTTACGTTTACGGCATTCTTCAAGCAGATAGAATGTACCGATAGTATCGTTATGGAACGTCGTCACCGGATCATCGATGCTATCCTGGACATTGATGCTTGCAGCCAGATGATAACAAAGGTCGATCCCCGGATAAAACAAGGCTTGCACGGTTGCTTCGTCTTTGATATCGCCATGGATGAACGCTCGAAAGTTCTTATGGGACAATAATTCTTCCATATTCTCAATACGTCCATTTGATAAATCATCCAGCACCCATACTTGGTGCCCGTCTTCCAGCAGTTTTCGGACGACCCATCTGCCGATGAAACCGGCGCCGCCTGTCACAAGAATGTTCAAAATGCACACCCCTCCCTTATATTGTCCATACATATTTCTAAGAAAAGGGCTTTATTCATAGAAAGAAGCATCTTAATTAGTCATATGATGAATGAGACCAGCCAGCCGCTTGCCGGCAGGGTGTTTTTGATTATAAGAACGGTCAAGAAACGCTTTCTCTTTGTTACGAACATATACTTTCATATCGTTCGTATGAAAGTAGGACGTGACGAGATCCGCCAGCCGCACCGGGTTGCTTTGGACTAATTTCCCAAGAATCGTATAGTATCCCGAATAGCCGGGAAATGGTTCATTCAGAATGAATACCGGTTTCTTTGCAAGCATCGCTTCCAATCCGACCGTCGAGGAGTAGGACACAACAACATCGGATAAATGAAGGAGGTCATAAAGTTGAAGACCTTGCGCGGAGAATATATAGGGATTGGATTTGACGAGACGCTGGGACTTGGAACTCGGATAGTCCTTCACGACGATATTCACTTTACTCTTCCCGTGCAGACGATCGAGGAACTTCCGCCAGCTTTTCACCTGGGAACCGCCGCGTACGATAACAAGTACCGTCTTCTTCTTCGGATCCAGCCCCAGCTGACGGACCAGCTTCGCTTTGGAGCTTTTTGCCGGCTTATGAATCAAATCGAAGCGAGGATGACCGATAATGGCAACGCCCTTCGGTTTCACCCCTTTCGATATATACCAATCCACTTCGAATCTGCCGTAAACAGCATCCACATCTGCAATTTTCGGAAGGTATCCGAATTCACCGGAAATGATGCCGTGCTGCATACAAATGGTCGGCACTCCATGTTTGGCAGCGACCATAACGAACGTTCTGCTTTCCGGATAGTGCGTAGAAGGAACGACGATGGCGGATACAGATAAAGAGCGGAACAGCTGAGTCGCTTCTTCCACACGTAAAATGATTTTACTGATTTGAATCCAAAGTACTTTTCTGAAATTGGCATCTTGATATATTGGGTGGTTTGGAAATTTCTTCAGCAATTTCGTCGCATGCAGTTTCGCCTGACTGATCGCAGATGTCCGGGGATGCTTCTGGTACGCATCGAAATATTGAACCGGTGGCGAAGCACTCTTCACCGTCTTCGAAGGTGCTTTCTTCTTCATCCGCGCACCTTTTTTCATGGCGCTCTTCTGTTTCAGCTTCTCTTCTTTTAATTTGCTTGCCTTCTCTTTTACTATAAGCGTTCGATGCTTTTGGAAATATTTCGTGTACGTTTCATTCGGAATTCTCATCAAGTTGTACACGTCATGAAAGATGATCTTGCCATTCGGTTTCTTATTCACAGGTACTTGATGACTCGCTTTAAAGTGGTTGAAAACTGCCTGCACCTGCGTAGAGTCTGTCACTCTATTACGCAGCACTTTCCTGAATGTTGCTTTCTCAAGAGCCGCCAGCACTTTAGCATTCTTGCCGATGAGACTCCGGAAGTGACAAAGATGGGCAATGGTGTACCCTTTATATTGAAGACTTTGAAAATCTTCCAAAAAATCTAGATAAGCAGACCAATAATTGCTTTCAAATATGTTCATACGAACCTCCTCTCTTTCCTGTTTACAGTAATCCCTCTTCTTTTAATAAGCGATATAATTCCTCTATGGTAATGGGAGGAAGACCGGAGGAGCTGTACGTACCCGGCTTCGCCTTCCTGGCGCTGCGATATGCTTGTTCTTTCTTGATCGGGTGCGGGATGACATACATCCCCGGGAGCTCCCATGCCGTCACCGACTCTTCCTCTGTCATCAGCTCTTCATACATTTTCTCGCCCGGACGAAGTCCGATTTCCTCAATTTGAATGTCTGTAGTCTTCCATTGATACTTCCGACACATTTCCTTAATAACGAGCGTGTAGAGATCTTCCAGGGCAATGATCGGCATCTTGAGCACAAACACTTCGCCGCCCTTCGCTTCCTTCAACGCCTGTATCGTCAAATTTGTCGCTTGATCGAGCGTCATCATAAACCGGGTCATCCGCCGATCCGTCACCGTAATTTTCTTCTTATCGACTACTTGTTTCTTAAACAGCGGAATGACGGATCCTCTGGAACCCATGACATTCCCGAAGCGTACACTGGCAAAAACCGTACGGCTGCTCCCTTTGCTGTATTCCGCCGATGTGATCAGACGTTCTGCGGTCAGCTTGGTCGCCCCATACGTATTCGTCGGGGAAATCGCCTTATCTGTACTTGTAAATACGACTTTCTCTACATCCTTTGCCAGTGCTGCCTTAATGACATTATGAGTCCCTTCCACATTCGTAAGCACCGCTTCATATGGATTGTATTCACAGGCAGGAACATGCTTCATCGCTGCCAGGTGAAACACATAATCGACATCATGCATAGCGGTATGAACTCGGTCATAATTTCTTACATCCCCGATAAGAAACCGGAGATTCTGCCTTGGACCCAGTTCATTATGCAGCTCATGCTGTTTATGTTCATCACGGCTGAATACCCGGATGACAGCAGGAGACTCCTGCAGCAACTGCCGCACGATACTGGAACCAATTGTTCCGGTACCTCCAATGATTAAAATCTTCTTTCCTTTAAAAAACATTCCATCCCTTCTTCCTTCCATCAAATCAAACTAGTGAATCATTCGGGAAATAAGGCATACTTTTATATCTCTTGACTACTATATATATTCCAAAGGAAGGACTCGGTGAAAATAATAGATTGCAGCCTACCAAAGAATTAGAAAAAGCGCTCAACCCTTGAGGTTCAACGCTTTCAACTTCAGGATGGTGACAGAAGAAAGAGGCGATCGGCAAGCATCTGTGTCTTTACAGGAATCGGATCACCTTCCTGAAAACTGATTTTGTAAAGAAACGCATCCAGCTCACGCTTCGTCAATGAAGGAAAAACATGCCGAATTTTCTCTCGGTTATCCGGCACGAAGCGAAGACGGCGTATATTAGGCACTGCAGCCTTGGGAGGAGATATACGCTTTATGATATCGAGCACATACGGCCAGGATACATCCCCTTTCGTCAGCCCGTAATACCGGGAAAAGATTCGTTCTGCTTCTTTCGAAGGAGGTGGTTTCTCATCCAGACACTTCTGCAGCTCTTTGATCGTTGCTGTACGCGTACTGATATCATTCGGGAAGTCAACATCGAATGGGGAAGAAAAAGGAACATATGCCAGCACCAATTTGTCGAGCAGGAAAGCCTCTATTCCCGTCGTACATCCATTATGAATAACAGCCTCCGCCCCGAGCAGCCAATGAATCACATTACCATCACTGATGACTCGCACGTTGGGCAGATGGTTGAAAAGCCGCTCATATGTCGTGCTGTTCTCTCCAGGGTGAGGTCGGACAATAACCGTTCGGTCGCTGCATTCTTTGCTCATCTGCCTGACCAAGGAAACAAAGGCATGAAATAAGTCCTTCATATAGGCAGTCTCCGCCGAGAGATCTCCTTCTTTTATTCCTTTATTTCCGTTATATAAGGGGAATCTAGTGTTTATTAATAGATAGTTTCCGTGTGTCTTCTTCAGCAAATCAGCCTCTTCCTGATAAATACCCCGATATCCCGGACTAAGAAGATCGAAGCGGGGATTGCCCGTGATGGTGCAGGGAACAGAAAGATTCGGATAAGCCCGTTCAATGGTATGTTTTTGATACGGACCCCAACAGCAGATATAATCAAGGTTTTTCAACTGCCCGGCACTCATCCGCTGCCTTATATACCTGGAAGCATCAGAGAAAATCAAACCTTCTTCATCCAGTTCCATAACACCGTGACCATTGGCCTTTGCAGAAGTCAACACTTTCTTCCGGTAACCCGGAGTACATCCTTTTGCAAGAAAAACGCCCGGCGGAAGCTGCATGGACGCTTCTTCCACTTTTCTATGTTCACCGATCAGCACGGAGTACCCTTCCTTCAAGGCATGATAGCCTAATAGAAGCTTGGCGTGCAGTTCCCGGGCTTTCATTTCTACAGGCAGATACAACCAATGTGTGCGTACCACATGCCTTCCCTCCCCGACCGTTTACTCCAACCGTATGAGATTGGGAATAAAAATATCCCTGATGCGGGATGCATCAGGGATATCTTCTTATTCCTGTTCTTTTTCCAATACCTTGGTACTGCGGACCGTATCGATCGGTCGGACATAATTTTCTATTTCTTCCCGCTTCGGCTCCAGCTTCGGTGGCAGAGAAAGCTTCTCGCCAAGCGTTTCATACGGCTCGTCCCCCATGAACCCAGGACCGTCCGTCGCGAATTCAAACAGAATCTGCGGTGCAACATTAGCGTACAGCGATCCGAAGTAATGGCGGTCCACAAATCCGGAGGTGCGGAATCCGAACCTCGGCAGACGGTCGATCCATTCCTGCAGCGCCTCTCTGTCCTCGACACGGAAAGCGGCATGGTGAACCGTACCGAAGCCTTGTCTCGCCGGAGGGAGAATCGTATTGTACTCAACGATCACGGCAGCGCCGTTCCCACCCTCTCCAACTTCAAACAAGTGGAAAGATCCTTCTTGATCGACTTCGCGGAACAGCAGTACCTTCTCCAGCATTTCTTTGAAATAGGTAACATTATCTACCCGCACGTGCAGAGGGCCAAGGCCGCGGATGGCATATTCCAGTGGAATCGGTCCTTTCTTCCAAGGCTGCCCCGGAGCGACGCCGTTATCCTTCTCGTCGGACACAAGCTCATACGACTGATCATCGAAATCTACGAACGGGAGCACCCTGCGCCCGAATCTCTCTTTAATGCCGCTGTGTTTCACATCCAGACGATCGAATCGTTTCACCCAGTATTCCAGCGCCTCATCATCAGGCACACGGAAGGAAGTCCTCGCTATTTCATTCGTTCCATGTGTTCCTTTCGGTATGCCCGGAAAGTCAAAGAAGGTCATATCCGTTCCGGGATTCCCTTCATCGTCGGCAAAGAACAAATGATACGTCTCAATATCGTCCTGGTTCACCGTTTTCTTCACAAGACGCATACCAAGTACGTACGTGAAGAACTCATAATTCTTTTCTGCACTACTCGTGATCGCAGTTACATGGTGAATCCCTTTTAATTCGTTCATTTCATTCCCTCCTATATCATAAAACGTACTTATTTATCTCAGTTTCAAGATAAATATATTACATGTGCCCGCTCATGTCAATCAAACGTCTTTCATACCCTGATTTACCGTAACATATCTTTTTATACAGATATGCTGAATACATGGTTGACAAGGACTGGTTCATCCTGTAAGTTTAAATCCTTACAAAGTTGATAAGGATTAAAGGTTTTAAAAAATAAAAGGAGGTCAAAAATATGGATACATTTTTTCTTCTATTGAATATAGCCATTTTATTAGGTTTTATTTTCGTACTTATCCGTATGCAGCAAAAACACGTGTCGTTCAGTAAACGCGTGTTTACAGGTTTAGGATTAGGAGTACTGCTCGGCGTGTACCTGCAGCTCGTCTTCGGAGCTGACTCCAACGTCGTTTCCCAAACATCTGATTGGTATAACATCGCGGGACGCGGGTATGTCCGCCTCTTAATGATGATCGTCATCCCACTCGTTATGGTTTCGATCATCCAATCGATCATTAACTTGGAAAAATCTTCGGAACTCGGCAAGATTTCCTTGTGGATCATCGGGATCCTGGTAGGTACGACAGCAGTCGCAGCACTCGTCGGTATCGGAAGCTCTCTACTCTTCGGTCTGGATGCAGGCGAAATCGAAGCCGGTCAAGCCGAACAGGATCGCGGTCTTTACTTAGAAGACACGCTAACAGAAGTTGCTGACTTGAGCACGCCGCAGAAAATTTTGGAATTCCTTCCTGCGAACCCGTTCCTTGATATGACGGGAGACCGTGCAACATCTACGATTGCAGTGGTTATCTTCTCTGCTATCGTCGGGATCGCCGTCCTCGGCGTCCGTCGGAAACAGCCGGAACAGGCAGCAATCTTTATCAAAGGGATCAACGCTGTTTACGCAGTGGTCATGCGTATCGTTACCCTCGTCCTTCGTCTGACGCCGATTGGTATTCTCGGTCTTATGGCAACGACCGTTGCACAGACGGATGTCGCCGGAATATTGGAATTAGGTAAATTCGTGTTAGCTTCTTACGTTGCATTAGGTGTCATGTTTGTTATCCACCTGATCTTGATCGGAGCATTCGGATTAAATCCGATGACCTATTTGAAGAAAGTCATCCCTGTACTCGGGTTCGCCTTTACTTCCCGCTCCAGTGCCGGAACGATTCCGCTTAACATCTCTGCCCAGAAGAACAGCCTCGGTGTAGATGAAGGAGTCGCCAATATGTCTGCTTCCTTCGGTGCCACGATCGGCCAGAACGGCTGTGCAGGGATTTATCCGGCCATGCTCGCTGTCATGATCGCACCGAGCGTCGGTATCGATCCACTCAGCCCCGGATTCCTGATCCAGCTGGTACTGATTGTCGCCATCAGCTCCTTCGGTGTCGCAGGTGTCGGCGGCGGGGCAACATTTGCAGCCTTGATTGTCCTTTCTTCCATGAACCTGCCGGTCGCGCTTGCCGGACTATTGATTTCCGTGGAGCCGCTGATCGACATGGGACGTACAGCACTTAACGTCAATGGATCCATGACGTCAGGGACCCTTACTTCCCGCGTATTGAAAAAACTGAACACCGAACGGTTTAACGATAAGAACGCCGTTGAAAAAGATATTGCAGTCTAACACCAAAGAAGCACGGTCCCCTATAAGGAACCGTGCTTCTTTTCTATTTACACAATAACACTCAAAAATAAAACCGCCGTGCATACAAGCCCTGCGGGTCTCTAGTTGTCTACAAACTTAAGCGTTTAAGAATCTATATGGAATTCAATACGACCTTTTCTTCCTCAAGTGTAAACTCACCTTACCTGTAACTAAGTAAAGGAGGTCAATTTCGGTAGAGGGTGGTGGGAAATGGGCAGACTTCGAAGGGCTCACCGGCCGCCCCGTGGAAAGCGTCCCATTCCCCGGAGCCCGATCTCTCCTCCACCCTTAAAATAAAACCGCAGTGCATACAAGCACTGCGGTTTTTATACTTTCCTTATTTCTTAATAAGCAAGTCCGAAAAGACCTTTGATGTGGGAAAGATAGCGGACGTTACTCGCTTCTTTCATAACAGAAGCAGGAAGTCCTTTCAGTGGTGTTGCGTTGCCACCTACAGAAGCTACCGCATCTTTACGGCCAAGACTTGCAAGCGTACCTGAGTTAACAGGGCTGAACTCTTCGAAGTCTTTCTTGTTCAAGTAAGCGTATAGGTTGTAGCCGATCAGCTCACCCATCTGCCAAGCGATTTGGGCAGTTGGCGGTTGAGGACGCTCCTCACCCGGTTTGAAGTAAACAGCGCTGTCTCCGGCAACGAATACGTCTTCGTGAGAAGTAGACTGAAGGTAGTTGTTGACCGTTGCACGGCCGCGGTTGACTTCCAAGCCTGATTCTCCGACAAGCGGATTCCCTTGGACTCCACCAGTCCATACGAATGTGTTTGTAACGATCTTCTGACCATCTTTCAATTCGACAACGTTTCCTTCTACGTTCGTGACAGGAAGGTTCGTCAGGAATTCCACGCCGCGCTTCTCAAGGCTTTCCGTTGCACGCTGGATCAAGTTGTCCGGAAGCATCGGAAGGATCTTAGGCATAGCTTCAACAAGCTTAAGCTTGATGTCAGACGGGTTCACACCGTATTTACGGGCAAGTTTCGGAGTTTCGTCAGCAAGTTCACCAACAAGCTCAACACCTGTAAGTCCGCCGCCGCCGATAAGGATCGTTGCATCAGCTTCGTCCTTCGTTTGCGCATACGTACGAATACGATCTTCTACGTGGTTACGAATACGGTTGGCTTCTTCCGCAGACTTCAATACCATGCTGTTCTCTTCCAGACCAGGAATACCGAAGTAAGCTGTCTTACTTCCAAGTGCTACAACAAGTGCATCGTAAGTAAGCTCGGAGCCATCATCCAGTTTGATTTGCTTGTTATCTACAGAGAAGGACTCTACTGTAGCGATCTTGATATCAACAGACTTATCTTTAAGCAGTTTCTCAAGTGGAAGAGCTGCTGCTTTTTCAGAGATGTTACCCGCTGCAAGACGGTGCAGTTCCGTAATGATTTGGTGAGTAGAGAATTTGTTGATCAGCGTGATGGACGCTTCTGATTCACTCATATATTTGCGGACATTTTGAGCAGCCAGCAATCCGCCGTATCCGCCGCCTAGAATGACTATGTTTTTTGACATGTTGGTTCCCCCATTTCCAGAATTTATTTGTGGTTACGTTCTGCTGAAACTTTCAAGTACGCATTAACGAAACGGAAAAGCTTCTGAGCCTGTGGATCCTTCAGCATCTTAAGAAGACCGAATAGTCCGATGACTTCGTTGCTCTTCTCTGCCTGATCCTTCGCTTCGATGGCTGTAGCAGCTACATCTTTCACAGAAGTTTTCACAGGTTCTACGATTTCAGAAAGGAATCCTGCCGTATCTTCTTTCAACACTTCATCTGTCGCAAAAGACTGCACCGTGTCATAAGAAGCTGAAAGGATCGTTACCAATTCTGTAAGCTTAGGAAGTTCTTTCACCAAAGTGGTCAAAGATTCCTGGACCTCTGGATTGGAAAGTTGATCCAACAGTTCACGTTCATCTTGAGTGACGGCTTTCTGTTCGCCTTGTTCTCTAGTCAATTCTGACATATCCACTTCTCCTTTTTTTAGCATATAGCTAATTTATAATTAGATAATTTATATCTCTTAAAATATTTTCTCCGACTATAATAGAGTAAAATATAATTATGTGAATTACAACACATACAAGCAAAATAAGTCATTTTATGTTAGAATGCTGGGTTAACAAAATGTTATAAATGTATTTTTTTTACTTTTTAGTTCTTTTCTGTACGGCTGCACCGGTTCTCCTTGTACTTCTATTCCCTGTCACGCCTCCATGCAAGCGCCCTTCTTTCCAATTGCGCAACGTAATTCTTTTTTGCGGGACTGTATCCGCTCGTGCTTTCATGAATGGCAGCCAGTTTTTCCTTGAACCGGCTGTACGCCTCCACTTCCTCCGGGTGTTGAAGCAGGTAATCTCTTAGAATTAAATGTCTGTCAATCTGGGAATTATCCTGCTGGTAGAAATGAAGGTGATGGGTTCGCTGATCGCCGCCCTTCCGGAACAGCCTTCTTCCTTCAATCCCCCATTCCCCTGCTGCTTCATATCCCTCTGCTTCCAACAACGATGCATAGCCATCGACCGTTTCTATCCTGCGTACAAGCCCCATCATATCGATGACCGGTTTAGCTTTCATGCCAGGAACGGCGGTACTCCCGAAATGCTCGATGGAGATGATCTCTTTACCGAATATCCGCGTTAACAGCCGGGCCTCTGCCTCAAATCTTGTTTGCCACTCTTTCTGATAATCGGTCAGACGCACTTTCAACGTCTTTCCCCCCTTTTTTAATATGTTCCGCAAAAAAGCCCGCATATGGATAACCACATGCGGACGTAACTGCTTCTAAGAGGACTGCTCGAATACTTTTTTCACTTTGGGAACGACTTCCGCACTTCCTTTATCAACATCCTCGATCATCATCGAAACGAGGAGATCCCGGGATTCCGTATCCCAAGCGACAAACCAACCGTTTTCTTGACCATTCTCATCTTCCAGTGACTGTTTCAACTCGGCTGTACCTGTCTTACCGGCAAGCGACAAGCCCTCTGTCACAGGTTTATGGGCAGTCCCTTCTTCATCAGCGACAACCGCACGCAGGTCTTCTTTAATGGTTGCTGCCGTCTCTTCCGATAGCACGTTCTCATGCCACGGTTCTCCTGCTCCTTCGTCTTTTATCAACGTCGGTTTCAGAAGCGTACCGTCCGTTATAAACGGCGTGTAGGTCATCGCCAGATGCAGCGTGCTCATCTGAACCTGCCCCTGCCCATAGCCGGTATCGGCAAGCAGCGGCTCCTGCTCCTTGAATGCATCAGCATTCAGAATCTGAGAGGACTCGACTGGATAAGGGAAAGGAATATCTTCTCCGAAGCCGAACGGTTCTGCCCCTTTAAGGAACGCTTCGCCTCCGATTTCCAGGATGGACCGGGCAAAATAAATATTGTCGGAGCGGACGAGTGCATCACGCAGATTCACTTGTGTATCGACGGCGGCTCCAGGAACCCGGGTGACAGAGTATCCTCCCCAGCCGTCCTGTGTGTATGTGCGATCAGGAATGGAAAGCTCTTCTGCCGGATCAATGGCTCCCGTTTCAAGACCGATTGCTGCGGTAATTGGTTTGAACGTAGATCCTGGTGAATAGGTCCGCGTGAACTTGTTCAGCAATGGACTTCCCGGTGCCTCCTGAAGCTTCTGACGCTCTTCAGCCCCCATGCCGAGTATGAATTGGTTGGGGTCATAGGCAGGTGCGCTGACCATTGCCAGCACTTCCCCTGTCGTAGGGTTGACGGCAGAAGCGGAGCCGGAGTCATCCTTCATTTGGTTATAGACATTCTTCTGGACATCGGATGAGATGGTCAACGTAACATCTTCTCCAGCTACCGGTTCTGTTTCAGCCAATACCTCTTCTTCGTTGCCTTTCTCGTCTCTGATGGCGACCTTTCCTCCCGGTGTCCCGCGCAGTCGATCTTCGAAAACAGCTTCCAGTCCTGCCTGACCGATTCTGCTCGTACTGGAGTACCCTTCGCCTTTTCTATCCTCCAGCTGCTCCGCGGTAATCGCTCCTACGTACCCCGTCAAATGGGCGGCAGCTTCTTTCAGTGGATAGACTCTTGCTCCTTCTGCCTTGAATATGAACCCTTTCGGAAGTTTTTTCAACGCCTCGATTTTCGCTTCGTCATCCGCTGCAACTGCTCCAATCGGCACGAAGGAACTAGGCTCGACCCAAGACTGATCGAGTTTCGCGTCAATCGCCTCGACCGTCATTCCAAGCTCTTCCGAAAGCCCTTCCTTCAATGCTTCTTCCTGTCCTTCTTCGATCTGCTCCGGTACCAAACCGACGCGTTGGACTTCTCCGTTAACGGCAAGTCCCTGACCATCCGCATCAAAGATTTCCCCACGCTCGGAAGAAAGCGAATCGGCATAGACTGTATAGCCTTCCTTCATTCCAGGAAAGATCATGGAAGAGTCCCAATCGATTGCCCAGCGTTCTTCTTCGCCTTCTTCAAACACGAGATTTGCTGCATGAGTGAAATCAATCTCTCCACCGATCGATCCCATCTTCACTCCAAAATCGAAGGAAGGTTCCTCTCCCTCTCCATAGTCTTCCGACTCCTCGGGCAGATCATATGTAACCGCCAAGTCCTCCATGGAGATTCCGTCATAGATGGTTTCATAGCGATCCACAAACTCTTCTTCTGTCATCAAACCCTGGGAACTTTCACTTAACAATCCGTACATTTTGTCGTACTCTCCGTTTTCCCAGGCATCCATATAGGCCGTGAACGTATCTTCAGGCTTCGGCTGCTGACTGCAGGCAACAAGGCTTAAAAACACCAAGACTGCAGCCCATAGCTTCCAACTCCTCATAAACTCTCCCCTTCTTCTGTCATCTTCTGACAAAACTCTAGTATCTCTTACATAGTATATCAAAATATTCTGTATCAAAAAGAATCCAGCTCGTAAAAAAGCACGCGGCCCTTTTTCCTGGTCCACGTGCTTTCTGTTTATCGATTGAATTCAATAAGATTGCCGTCGGGGTCGGAGATAAACACTTGATGCCACTCTGTTTTGTTGTGCGGCTTATTCAGCATGGCCACATCATTCGCTTCCATCTTCTCTATGAATGCTTCCACATTATGTACACGTACAGCAAAGTGGGCATCGCGGGAGTCAATTTCCGTCGTATCTCTCCTCGCTTGTCCTGCCTCGTGCTGAATCAAATGGATTTGGGTCTCTCCTAATTGATACCAGGCACCGGGGAAGCCGAAGTCCGGGCGTTCCTTACTTTCTTGAAATCCCAATACTTCCCCGTAAAAATGTTTCGCCCTATCCAGATCCGTTATTAATATAGATACATGATGAATCCCTTCATACATTTCCAAACACTCCTTCTTTCTCTTACGTCTACCCTTTTTACATTCCATATATCCATACTAAATCCCTTTTAGATATTTGCTATACTAAATAATGGAATGGATGAAGGAGGAGGAACCGAATGAAACGACTATATTTCCTGCACGGGTTCATGGGGACAGCAGAAACGCACTTCCAAAGCCAGCTTATTCATTTAAAAGAAGAGTTTGAACTTGTTCCCCTCGATTTACCAGGACATGGATCCTGCTCAACAGATGCCGGTGATCCATACTTCCCGTCAGCCCTCCAATGGGTAATCGAACGGATACAGGAAGAAGGAAAGGGCTTCCTATGGGGATTGTCCCTCGGAGCTTCGCTTGCTGTTCATACCGCGATCAAACTTCCACAATATGTAGAAGGAATCATCCTGACAGGCTACACTCCCAGGGTCCCCGAGTCGCTGACAGAGGTGATGAACAAGCAATATGACTACTTCCTTCACATCGAAGAACACGAGAGAAGCCTCGCCGACCAGTTCAAAGCCCTGCATGGGGACAGATGGAAATCCACATTGAGAAACGTACTTCACGGGATGACCTTCCACTACCCTGCATTAGATGATGAAGCAATCGAGCAATTAACCGCTCCGACGCTCGTATTAAACGGAAGCACAGAGAAGCACGAACGGGAAGCTGCCATACATATGAAAGCACGTAACGCTGCCATCCAGATCGGTCTGCTTCCGAACGCCGGCCATACTGCAAATATGGACCAACCGGAAGCATGCAGTAAATTGGCATCGTCCTTCCTGCAAGGCTTGTAGACTAGCGAAACCATTCGACAAGGCCGATCATACTTAACAGTCCAATAAGAAAGGAAAAGGTCGCCAGGCGCTCGTATCCATGACCGTGTGTTTCCGGAATTAATTCTTTATATACGATGAACAACATGGCACCGGCGGCGAACGCGAGCCCGTATGGAACGATCCATAGCGCTGCACCAACGGCGAAGAAACCGAAGACGCCCGCAAAGAACTCAATACAGCCGGTAAGTGTCGCAAATAAAAATGCCCGCAGCTTGGACACTTCCTGATTCATAAGAAAGAGCGCGACAAGAAAACCTTCCGGAGCGTTCTGTAAAGCCATCGACAAAGCGACCACAAGCCCGAGATTGTCGACATCACTGGCAAGGCTGGCTCCGACTGACAGTCCCTCCGGAATATTATGAAGCGTCATGGCAACGACCAGCATCATCCCCTGAAACGGAAGCATCCGCCCATGCCTTTCATGGTCTGCATCGATGTGGGGAAGGACGTATTCCAAGGCATTTAATAGAAGCGCCCCCAGCAGGACTCCGAAACAGAGGACATATAAATTCGTCAGTTTAAGCGATGCCGGGATCAGTCCGTATGTAGAAGCAGCTACCATGACCCCAGCTGTGTAAGCAAGAATTGTATCCATACCCCTGTGGGAAATCTGCCTGATGGCAAGAACCGGCAGTGCCCCGGCCGCCGTTGCGAAAGCAGATATCAACATAACTCCGATATTCCAATCCATGCCGCTCCCCCCACATTCGTCCTGCTTCCACTATACGTAACAGCATGTCCGGATAGAAGCTCTTTTCTTTCACACAAAAAAGCCCCCTTTAAGGGAGCCTTTTTCGCAGACTGTCTAGAAACTCCGAGAAAGGGATCAAAGGGAGAAAAACCTTCCTCTCATGAAAATTTCAAAGCAACCATCGATAACTATAGAATACAGGAATGAAACGAAAGATAGACATGTATAACAAAGGGTGGAGGGGAATAAAGCAGACTCCTGTGGGAATAGTGGCACAGGTGAGACCCCGGAAGAGCGCAGCGATGAGCAGGCTCGCCGGCCACCCCACGAACAGCGCTCTATTCCCCGGAGCCCGATTTCTCCCTCTGAAAAGTACTTCTTCTACAAGTTGAAAAAAGGCTCCCTGTAAGGAAGCCTCATCGTCATTCACCCAGCTGCTGAATTTCTTCGATTTGATCAACGATCTGCGACAGCTCACTCATTGTCTGAAACAGTTCTGTGTTTTCAATGACGGACGGGTCGAGGGTTCCGTTCTCCACGTTATCCAAGTAAACTTGGATACCCTCCAATGCCTTGTCATTCTGTGAAACGACCTGTTGATGCAGATCTTCCGCAACAGAAGGCGCATCCAGCTCATTGAATTCTTCTATATCCGCCTTCATTTCTTCCAGCTTTGTCTCCAGCTCACCAGCGGCATCCGGATCTTGAACTGCCTGTTCCGCAAGAGACGGTGCTTCTTGTGCAAAAGAACTGGCTTCATTGGCATATTCCGTCGCTTCATTGACGTACGACAGGGAATTATTCACTCCCTCCAGCATCGAACAACCGCCGAGCACGCCGATTGCTCCTACTAAAGCTGCCGATAATTTCTTCATGTCATCCCTACTTTTTTCTTTTAGTATAGCACGAACCCCATAAAAATAGACCCTCCATCCGAGGGCCTTCCTGCTATTATCAATAGACTCCCTGGCGGTTGCCAGGAAGCAGAAATTTCCGGTATTCATAGTGTGATTTGGGTGATCAAAGCTTTCAGTTTCGTAATCGACAGCGGTGGTGCGACAGGATAATGCTTCTGGATAAAAGCATCCTTCTTCTTATTCCAAGCCTCCGGACCGACCTTTCCATCAAGAACGGCCATCATCTTCCCAATCAAGAGATTCGGATCCTGAAAAATGTATTCGCTCAGGTCGCTGTAGTAATTCGTAGTGCTCGACGCTAATGCTTTCAACTTCCAGATGAATGCTGGTTTACCAGCAAGCAGTGCTTCCATCACGATCGTCGATTCGTAACTGACGACCGCATCCACATTTTGCAGCAGATCATATAAGTGCACACCATTTGCGAACTTGACCGTTTTATATTTTTGCTGGAGGGCAAGCGTTTGGGACGTTCTACTCTGTTTGCCATTCCTCGGCTTGATCAGAATGTTGTATTTCCCTGTTTTCAAGAGCTTATCAATGATGATTTGTGGAATTTCCGTCTCCTGATGATGCAGAACCAGCAGAATGGTCTTCTTAGTCGGTACAAGTTTGAACTTCGCCTGAAAGACTTTGGGAGACATCGGTTTTCTCTTCACCATTTCGTCGAACCTAGGATGGCCGACCACTTTGATGACTGCCGGAGGGACACCTTTACTGGTGTACCAGGCTACATCTTTCGTCCCGTACACACCGAGATAGGTAGCGGCACGCGGGAGGTATCCGAATTCAAGCAGTGGAATGCCGTGCTGAAGACAAATGGAGGGGATCCCTTTACTCGCAGCTGTCAATGCCAGTATCCTCGTGTCACTGCTGTTCGTCGTACCAAGCACGAGACAGGAAGCCGGGTAGCTCGCGAAGAACTTATTGGCAGCGAAGATCTGCTTCATGACGACCGGAATCTGTCTCAGCAATCGTTTCTTGAAATGTTTATTCCCGTAAATAAGATGTGATCGTTTGGAGAGAAGAATACGATTTGCTTTCTTTTTGAAATTATCTATCATCTTCTTAGGAATCGTTTCATATTTGCTTAATGCAATAGACGGAATAGATGATTTTACCTGGGACGGCCGGTGCATGAGCAGGAGAGCTTTACCAGGCTTGAATTGTTCAGCGATCAACGAAGAAGGGATGCGAAGGACATTGTCATAGAAGACGACCCTCCCTTTCCTCTTCACTACTTTCTTCCGGTAAGGGGCCAGATGTTTTTCAAAATGAGCCTGAATGCTTTTTTCTTTGACGATTTTTGTGCGAAGTATTTTCTCCGCTCCTCCGCCTTTTAATTTATGGATGGCATTTTCATGAATAAGGACATAATATGGCATGACGAGAGGCAGGGAAATCCCAAGGTAATTCAATGCTTTAAAGTCATTAATGAAATCACAATAGGATGACCAATACCTTCGTTCGAATTGATTCATGGTAGTCAAAGAACCTCCTTTCTGAAGGACCCGTGCAGCCATAGGTCCCTACCATTTATGAGTCCTTAACTATCTTATGCCGGGATGCTGATTCTGTATGGTTGTGTGACTATGGTTGCAGAAGGGAGAAAAATTTAATCACGAAGGAGCTTGGGATGAATGTTTGGTTGTTACATACACCTCTTTGATTTTCCTCCTTTATTACAGACTGAATATTCCCTCTATTCATCCGGTTGTACAAAATGACGAATTCGGTATTGTCTTCCAGTTTTCGCGTGCTATACTGTGGATATTAACTGAATAACCGATTTCATATAATAGCAGGGATACGGCCTGCGAGTTTCTACCGGTTCACCGTAAATGAACCGACTATGAAAGGAAGAAAAGAAGATGGATGATCGTGTTTGTCATGGTCGTTCTCTATGTTACATGCGCAGCAGCTTTGCTCCCTTCATAGTCAGGGAATGAAGCTGCTGCGCATTTTTTACTTTCCATAAGGAGTGATCCATTCTATGCATCTACTAGAAGAAAAGATAAAAAAAGAAGGCCGCGTCCTTTCCGACACGGTTATCAAGGTCGATTCCTTTCTCAATCATCAGATCGATCCACAGTTGATGAAGGAAATCGGTGAAGGCTTCGCCGAACGATTCCAACAGGCCGGCATTACCAAAATCCTGACGCTGGAATCCTCCGGCATCGCACCGGCCCAAATGACCGGACTCAGCCTTGGAGTACCCGCCATATTCGCAAGGAAGCGGAAATCCCTGACGCTGAATGACCATCTCTATTCTGCCGAAGTCTATTCGTTCACGAAACAGCAGACGAATGAGATATCTGTTTCGAAAGACTACCTGACTGCCGAAGATACCGTCCTCATACTGGATGATTTCCTCGCCAATGGACAGGCAGCACTCGGGCTTGTTGATATTGTTGAACAATCCGGGGCAGCGCTTGCGGGTGTCGGAATTGTCATAGAGAAGGGATTCCAAGACGGCAGGAAGCAGCTTTTGGACAAAGGCATCCGGGTGGAGTCGTTAGCCATTCTATCTTCCCTTGAGAATGGAGAAGTACGCTTCGCTGAAGAGGAGGCGTCCGTATGAAAACAGGTGCACTGGCTGTCCAACACCTCCTTGCTATGTATGCGGGAGCCATTCTCGTCCCACTGATCGTCGGTGCTTCTCTTGGTCTGAATTCCGAGCAGCTCACTTACCTCGTTGCCATAGACATCCTTATGTGCGGCGTGGCGACGATCCTCCAGGTACTGAGGAACCGCTTCTTCGGGATTGGTCTCCCGGTCGTTCTCGGATGTACGTTCACAGCCGTCGGGCCGATGATCGCCATCGGCGGCGAATACGGGGTATCTGCGATATACGGGGCAATTCTAGTATCCGGTTTGTTCGTCATCCTCATCAGCTGGTTTTTCAGTAAATTGGTCCGCTTCTTCCCTCCTGTCGTCACGGGTACGGTCGTTACGATCATCGGGATTACCCTGATCCCTGTTGCTATCAACAATATGGGAGGCGGCGAAGGAGCAAGCGACTTCGGATCCGTTTCAAATATTGCCCTTTCTTTCGGTACGCTCTTATTCATCGTGCTCTTATACCGTTTCACGACAGGCTTCACCAGATCTGTCGCTATTCTGATCGGCATCATCGCCGGCACCGCGGCAGCATCCTTCATGGGGAAAGTCGATGTCACTTCCGTCATGGAAGCTTCCTATTTCCATATGGTCGAGCCCTTCTATTTCGGTACGCCCACCTTCCATTGGTCTGCCATCCTGACGATGATCCTCGTTGCCATGGTGTCTCTCGTTGAATCGACGGGTGTCTATTTCGCTTTGAGTGACTTGACGAAAAAAAAGATCGAAGAGAAGGATTTAGCCAACGGCTATCGAGCAGAAGGGATCGCCATTCTGCTTGGAGGAGTGTTCAACGCTTTTCCTTATACGGCTTTCTCCCAGAACGTCGGTTTGATGCATATGACAGGCGTAAAATCACGCAAAGTCATTTTCGTCACAGGCGCCATGCTCATCACCCTCGGATTCATTCCTAAAATTGCAGCCCTGACCACAATCATCCCGGAACCTGTGTTAGGGGGCGCGATGGTTGCGATGTTCGGCATGGTCATTGCACAGGGAATCAAGATGCTCAGCGCTGTCATCGCGGAATCACACGAGAATTCCATGATCGTCGCCTGTTCTGTAGGGATGGGGCTCGGCGTAACGGTCGTGCCCGAGCTGTTCGCCAAGCTCCCTCAAAGCTTCCAAATCCTCACGAGCAACGGCATCGTCGCTGGAAGCGTAACAGCGATCGTTCTAAATATCCTATTCCATATGCTCCCTTCCAAAGCCTCTAAGAAGGTTACGGTACTAAGCGAACGAGGAGCTTGAATAAACAAGGGGAGCGTAAATGCTCCCCTTGTTTATTTCCATAGAATGTATATACTTATTAAAAAAACAACCAGGGAGAGATGACCATGAACATCCACCAGGCTACCATGGAAGAAGTGGAAGCAGCCGCTGTTTTATTCGATCAATACCGCCAATTCTACAAGCAAGATCCGGATTTAGAAGGAGCGAAAGCCTACATAGAACAACGAATGACGCGGAAGGACTCTGTCATCTTTCTCGTAAAAGAAAAGGATAACTACGTCGGCTTCACCCAGCTCTATCCGACCTATTCTTCCATTTCCATGAGGAACGCTTGGATATTGAATGATTTGTATGTCATACCAGCAGCCCGCGGCAAAGGCATCGGAGAACGTCTGTTGAACAAAGCCAAAGACTTTGCCAAAGATACCGGAGCCGTCAGCCTCAGCCTGTCGACTGCTTTTGATAATTATACGGCGCAAAAGCTGTACGAGAAAAAAGGGTACAGCAAGGAAGCTGATTTCTTCCACTACAGTCTTCCCCTGGACGAAGCCGCAACTATACAAAATCCCTGATAACAGGTAAGGTCAGGCACAGGTCCCGACCTTACCTGTTTTTTTGTCAAAAGGCCCTCATCACCTTCTTCCTCTTCCCGCACCTCCTGCATTCATAGATTGCTTCCGACGCCATTTGCTCATCCCAACCGATATGAACGAAACTGTGCCAGCCGACCCGGCAGCGAATGGCGGTCTCTTTATTAATCCTTACAGCATAGACGGTGAATAAGAACACAGCGGCGAAAAGACAGAGAAAAGGGAAGAAGATAAGGGCATCCCCCGTGATCCATCCCCATAGAAACAGAACCAAAGCTGCGAACAAGAAGACACCGGCAGACTTCTCTATCATGATATCCTCTCCAGACTTAAGCAGAATGTTCCTTTTATTCCCTTCCTTCAATCAGAAAAACTCTTCCTGGGAATATCCCAACAAGAGTCGCTTTCTGCTGTTATTTCAATTTTTTAAAGACCCGAAGCGTATACGCCTTCAATCCGGCAGCTTTTGCATTGCTTTCCGTCACTTGTTTAAAACCGAGATCTTCAAAGATAGCTTTGTAATTACGAGGGAAAATGTGCCAACCTGATGCTTGTTCTGCCTCAACCGTGATGATGTAATCCCGGGATATCCTTGCCATCTCTTCGAAAACCCAGTCGCTGTCCGGGTGTATATGAAGGAGCACGGCCATGGAAAACACGAGATCATAGGAATTGGACGGCAGGCGTTTGATGATTTGTTCCACGGGTGCATTCATGATGTGCGCCGCTTCGGCTAATTCCGGAAACGTCTCCTTCATCGCCATTACCGCTTCCTCGCTGATCTCAATTCCACTCAGGTTCTGGTAGCCCTGCTCTCTTAAATAGTTCAAGTTTCGACCGACGTTGCAGCCGACCTCCAGAATTTGTCCATTTCGGACAATGCATTTGCGGATATATTTGGTCAGGAACTCACTTCTCTCTACTCTCGGAGCATACAAATCTGGTGTACTGCTGCTCTTCCAGTGGTCATGAAGCTCTTCCATCGTTTTTTTCTCTTCTTCCATTCTCTTTATCCCCCCTTCTATTTTCAAGCATACGTTATTCTATGAAAGTTATGGAAAAGCGTATTGGTAGATGACTAAGATACTCTATCTTTTTATCGTTCGTTACAGAATTAAAGATCGAACAAGCTCTGCCAGAACCTTTGTAGAGGTTCCACTGCGGTTCTGGTAAAGGGATGCAATCGTCTTTTCCCTTACAGCATGATACCCCTGTTTATACGACCCATCCTCAAGTAAAAGACAGAGGGCTTCAACGAGCTCTTCCGGCTTCTCAAATCGATAGTATTCCAATGAATTGTAATAATTGGTAGAACTGCGGGACAGGCTGTTCAGCGACCAAAGCAGGACAACCTTTCCAGCAAGCATCGCCTCAAGAACGATCGTAGAGTCATAACTGATCACCGCATCCACATGACGGAGAACGTCATGCAAAGGCAGATCATCGACATAAGTGAGTTTTTTATATTTCTTGGCAAGTGCAAGCGTTGCCTCCGATTGGCGTTGTCTGCCGTTTCGTCGCTTGACTACTATGTTGTACACCGCATTCTTTTGCAGCTCAGAAAGAATGGAATCCACCATCTCCATCTCTTCATGATGAAGCACCAAAAGGATAGTCTTCCTCTTTTTATTCAACGATAATCGATGACAGAAGGCTTCTCTGCTCATTCCTTTCCTCTTATAAATATCATCCATGCGCGGGTGGCCGATCATCCGCAGGGTCACGGACGGAACCCCCCGGCTCTCATACCATCGCTTGTCTCTTTCCCCATAAACGGCCTGGAACGTGGCCACTTTAGGAAGATAACCGAACTCCAGCATAGGAATACCATGCTGCAGACAGATAGTAGGAATGCCCCGCTGCGAGGCAGCAAGTACGAGACTGCGGCTGTCGCTGCTGTTTGTCGTACCGACGATCAGACAGGAAACTTCTGTCGTTTCAAAGAACTTGGCAGCTGCCGCGATTTGCATAAGCGCAGAAGGCAGCAGCATCCGGACCTTCTTCCGAAAATGAACATTTCCATAAATCGGATGGTCGACATACTGATCCATCGTACTATTCCATTCTTTGATAAACGATTTCTTCGTTTCCTTATCCACATGCTGAAGCGAGTAGAAGTACTTCGTCTTATAAGCTGTATAGGGATTGACCGACTGCTTCTGACGGAGAATCAATGTCTCGGCCGGAGAGAAGGTAGACCGTAAGAGGTATTGGGGGATTCTTAATACCGCCTCATAAAAAACGATTTTCCCTTTTCTTTTCGTATTTCTTTTCTTATATGGCTTTAATACTTGTTCAAAGCGTGACTGCAGCTCTTCTTCCTTCGCTAATGGGACAGACCACCTTCCCCCTGCAGCCGGAGTTCCCAACTTATGCAACCCGCGATCCATGATAAGGACGTAATAAGGAAGCACAAGCGCCACAGGAATACCCATAAACTTCAATGCTTTAAATTTATCAAGAAAATCAAAATACGAACTCCAATAGTCTCTTTCATAATCATTCAAACGGAATCCCCCCTTGCTTCGAGAGACGCCGCAGGAGATCCATCAGTCTGGTACCGGACGGCTTGGCCGTTGGATACGCATGATTCAGAAACGACTGTCGTGTTTCTTTCACCTGCTGCTTCCACTGATCGTCGCTGAGGTATTTCCCTACCATACGGGCTACTTTCAGCGGACGCGGGTCTACTAACGGAGTCAGTTTGTCAAAATAACCTGTATAGGTTGGAAATGGGGTGGATAGTACGAACACTGGTTTATCCGCGATCATCGCTTCCAGACCTACGGTTGATAAATAGGTTAAGACGATATCGCTGTGGTGGATCAAATCATATAATGGAATCGCTGCGGATGAATAGATATGAGGAGAAAGTTTCGTGAGCGGATGAGGGGTGCCGCGGTAGAGGAAGTCTTTGATGATGATATTATAGTTTCCTTCTTTACTTAAGTTCTGGACCAGCGTCTTCCACTTATCGACTTGTTTATCTTCTCTTACAATGACAAGAATCGTTTTTTTACCCGGATTTATTTTCAGCTGATTGACAAGCTCTGATTTCATCAGGGACGAACGGCGAAAGAGGTTATCAAACCGCGGATGCCCAATGATTTCAACAGCCGTCTTCTTTACACCGATCTTCTGAAACCATTCCGATTCAAAATGCCCGTACACCCCTTCCACGTCAGCAATTTGGGGCATGTACCCTATTTCATCCCCGATAATTCCATGCTGCATGCAGACCGTCGGGATACCCGCTTCTGCCGCTACCATAGCTATCGTCCTGCTCTGATAATAATGGGTGGATGCAAAAACGATACAGGATACAGGGTTTTTCCGGAAGAAACGATTCGTCTCTTCAATTCTCTGGACAATCCCTGACAATTGTTTGTGGAAGTTCACTCGAAACGATGCATGGTTAAACATAGGATGACCTGAGTATGTTTGAATGATTTTATCCGCTTGCTTTTGCAGCACCTGAACGCTTGCTTCTACAGGGACACGATAGGAACTCAAATAGTTGGACGGAACACCTTGGACCGGAATCCCTTTAACGATTTTCGGCTTCTTCTTTGCAGGAAAATCCTGAAGCAGTACGGTCTGGTCAGGCCGGAAATGCCGATCCATCGTCTCCTTTGGGAAGCGAAGGAGATTGGCCGCATTGTACAAGACGATTTTACCCTTTGGAGCCTTCATCCTTGGAAATAGTTTACTCTTTTTCTTTTTCACATGGGACTGCTTGTATTGATCGAATAGTGCCTGCAGAGCCTTTCTATCCTTCACATCCTTGGATAAATGTTTACGGAAGGCTGCATTCGGTAGATTCTCCCATATATACGTATTCTCATGGTTCAAACTTCTGAAATGGCACAGGTAAGGAATAGAAAACCCTTTATACCTGATCGACTGGAAAGCAGATAAAAACTCTGCATATAAGGACCAGTAATTTCTTGAGGCGTCGTTCATGTCCACACTCCTTTCTTTTTTAGTGAGATTACTCCTAACTATATATATGAAGACTCTATCAATCATGTGAAGTTATCTACCTATCCTACGAACGGTTATCTATTAAAAATGAGCGAAAAGTAACACGTATGCACTCTTCCTGTTTCTTTCCGGCTTCCTTTTCCACAATAGGAACGTCACCTTCGACAGGAAGCCTTTTCAATAGACAAAATAGCTCAGCCCCTGCAATAGAAAAAGAGTAATCCCATGCACCTAATAGTTCCCTGCGCCCATTCCCTTTCTGCCGTCAAAGGGATTAAAATGGTAGTAAGCCTCGATGGATGTCTGATGTATTCTGGGATTTTTTGCAATTAAAAGGGATATCAGGGAGGGGTTCTCCACCTTTTGTAGAACTATACATAATAGTACAGTTCACGCTTCACAGGTTCAGGCTTATACTAAAAGGAAGGTGACTAGTATGTTCAAAAATCCAGTATTTAAGAACGTTCTATTCAAATGGATGCCGCACAAGGAACAAAATATATGTGAGAAAAAACTTGAGAAAGTCATGAAACGTCTGAAGATTGACGACTATCACTTTAACTGGGACCGCAACAGCTGTTTTATCGAATTTGCATACCAAGGCGAACCTTACCGCCTGGAGCATTCGATCGAAAAGGCGAAAGAACGGGGAATTATTTTAAGAAACGGGTTGGACTGTTTGAATGAACTGACCCAGTCTCTCGAAGAGTTGTGTGTCATCCTCGATCGTGGTATTTACAAATTCGAAATGTGGATTACAGGCATGAGGCTTCCTACTGCCAAACCGAAAGATGTCCCGGAGTTCCAGGAGGAATTCCACATTCGTTATAAATCAACCGGCACACAAGCGCCTCCCGAATTCCATAAGAACGAAGAAAACCTTCCGTTCCAAAACGAATTCGAGGAAGAAGCTCCGAATATCCAGCGTCACTCGCTGAAATAACAAAACCAGCCCTTTGCAAAGGGCTGGTTTTTCTTCCTTATGCTACAAACAAGCTGAGGATGAGCGAAACACCGAAACCGACAAGCGCGATGATCGTTTCCATCACCGTCCACGACTTCAACGTATCCTTCTCAGACAATCCGAAGAATCGGTTAACCATCCAGAATCCTGAATCGTTGACGTGAGAAGCAATAGTAGCACCAGACGCAATGGTAATAACCAGCAGCGCAAGCATCGGACCTTCGATTCCCATCGTGTTGATGACAGGAGAAATCAAGCTTGCTGCAGTAACCATCGCTACCGTTGCCGAACCTTGAGCGATACGGACAGCAGCAGCTACAAGGAAGGCGAAGACGATGATCGGCATATTCATGTTACTCATCGTATCGGCAAGGACATCGCCGATTCCTGTTTGTACAAGTACCTCACCGAAGACTCCACCGGCACCGGTGATCAAGATAATGACACCTGCAGGTTCCAGAGACTTCGTGGCAATCTTCTGGATTTCCTCTTTCGTATAACCACGGCGTGTTCCAAGTAGATAGAACGTAACTAAAGCGGTCATTGTTAAAGCAACACCGGGATCACCGATGAAGGAGAAGACCGTTACCCACGTGCTTCCTTCTGGTAAAGCGGCACTGCCGAACGTATTAAGTAGAATCAAGAATAGTGGAAGCAGGATAAGAAAAGCGATCATACCGAAGCTTGGAAGCTCCTTATCGTATTCTTTTCCTTTTGCTTCTTCTGCCATGTTCTTCAGCATTTCTGCAGGCACTTTGACATGGATTTTCTTACCGATGTACGTTCCGAATACCGGCCCTGCAAGGATCGCTGCCGGAATTCCGGCAATGAATCCGAAGAGGATAACCCAGCCGATGTTGGCACCGATCAAGGATGCTACAGCGATCGGTCCCGGAGTAGGCGGGATGAAGCTGTGTGTAACGGCAAGACCTGCAAGCAACGGAATACCGAAGTGCAGCAATGATTTCCCTGTTTTCTGTGCAAGACTATATAAAATAGGAACGAGAATGACAAAGGCTACATCTAGAAAAACGGGAATGGAAATAATGAAACCGGTAAGCACCAGCGCCCAGTTGACGCGTTTTTCACCGAATTTGTTCATCAAGGTCAGAGCAAGACGTTCCGCTCCGCCGGATGCTTTAAGAATTTCTCCGAACATAGCTCCGATACCGATGATGACCGCGACCTCAGCGACGGTACCTCCCATCCCTGCCTGAACCGCTTCCAAAACTTCCATCGGATTCATTCCGGACAAGAGTCCGACAATGTAACTCACAAGAATCAACGCGATGAACGCCTGCAGCTTCGTCTTCATGACGAGGAATAACAGCAGAGCGACTCCGAATACTGCAAGCAGGATCAATCCTGTTGTAGACATAATTATCTCTCCTTCATAGTTGTAAATACGAGTGAATTTTCTTTACCATTCAGCGACGGTACCGTCCGCATGCCGCCAGATCGGATTCTTCCAAAGCTCCGCCTGTTCCGACATTTCCTTGACTTTCTCTTCGTTGATATCGATTCCAAGCCCTGGTCCTTTCGGGATTTTCACCGAACCATTCTCATATTCAAAGACGGTCGGATCCACAAGGTAATCAAGCAGATCGCTTCCCTTGTTATAGTGAATACCTAGACTCTGTTCCTGGATGATGCAGTTAGGCGTACAGGCGTCGACCTGCAGGGACGCTGCGAGATTGATCGGTCCGAGTGGCGCGTGCGGCGCGACTGCTACATCAAAGGCTTCTGCCATAGCGGCGATTTTTTTCGTTTCCAGAATCCCACCAGCGTGTGACAAGTCCGGCTGAATGATGTCCACTACTCCATCCCTCAATAATTGCTTGAATCCCCAGCGGGTGTAGTTCCGTTCGCCTGTTGCAATCGGAGTCGTCGTGTGCTGTGCAATCTCTCTAAAGGACTCTGCATTTTCTGTCAGAACCGGCTCTTCAATGAACATCGGACGATACTGCTCCAGCTCTTTGACGAGTATTTTCGCCATCGCTTTATGGACGCGCCCGTGGAAATCGATTCCAATTCCAAAATCCTGTCCGACAGCTTCACGAATTCCCGCTACCCTTGCTACTGCTGCATCGACTTTGGTATAGCTGTCTATGTAATTCATTTCTTCTGTACCATTCATCTTAATTGCGGTGAAGCCTGCCTCCGCTTTTTCCTTGGCAGCAGCTCCTACATCGCTGGGCCGGTCGCCTCCGATCCAAGAGTAAACTTGGATATTGTCACGGACAGATCCGCCGAGCATTTCATGGACAGGCATGTGGTAATACTTCCCTTTGATGTCCCACAGCGCTTGTTCGATACCGGAAATGGCACTCATCAGGATTGGTCCTCCACGATAGAAACCGCCTCGGTACAATACCTGGAAGTGGTCTTCAATGTGACGCGGATCTTTACCAATCAGATAGTCCATCAATTCTGTAACACAGGCAGCAACGGTATGCGTACGTCCTTCCACAACAGGCTCTCCCCATCCGCAGACGCCTATATCAGTTTCTATTTTCAAGAACAACCAACGTGGTGGCAGCTGATACAGTTTGAAATCTATGATTTTCATACTCTCTCCACATCCTTTATCGCTTCACTGAATTGTCTTGCCGTTTCTGTCAATTCCCTGAGTGCCGTTTCATCCATCGTCTTATTGGAAGGGACAAGCGAGCTGCCAAGCCCTGCGGCTACTGCTCCTTTATCAAAGTATTCGCGGACGTTGGACAGGTCGACTCCACCTGTAGGCATTAACGGGATGTGTGGCAGCGGTCCGTGTACATCTTTGATATACCCAGGTCCCATCGCTCCTGCCGGAAAGACTTTAATCATGTCTGCACCCTGCTCATAGGCTGTCAAAATCTCAGTCGGAGTCATTGCTCCCGGAATACTTACAACGCCGTACCGTTTCGCCATCGTGATCGTTTCTTTGTCGACCGTCGGCGAGAAGATGAACTGCGCTCCGGCAAGAATGGCTGTCCGTGCTGTTTCCGGATCCAGTACCGTTCCGGCTCCGACAATCATGCGCTCACCGAAAGCTTCCTTGACTTGACGGATATGCTCGTCGAATCGTGGAGTATCCACCGTGATTTCCATCATGTGCACCCCACCGTCATGCAGCGACTGGGCGATGTTCACTATATCTTCTTCTTGTTTCCCACGAAGAATCGCTACAAGCTTATGCTCTAACATTCGTTGAAAGACTGTTCCCATTTGTCCATTCCTCCTTATCGCTCTACATCCTCTTTGACATCCTGATTTTGAAACGCTTCGACACGTTCCTTCGTTGGCAGACCTTCTACGTCACCCTCGACTAACGTGACCATGGCCCCTGCAGCATTTCCGCGTCTGCAAGCCTCTTCTACCGGCAAACCGTCCAGCAGGCCTGAGAGACAGCCGGCTGCGAATGCATCGCCCGCACCGACCGGATCGACCACATCATCGATGGGATAACCATCGACATAGCCTGTGAATGAATGGTCTTTCACGTAAGCTCCCCTTTTGCCGAGCTTCATGATGACGACAGAAGCTCCAAGTTCATGAAATCTATCAGCCAGCTGCTCCGTAGAAGATGGTCCAAAAAGGAATTCTGCTTCATCGATACCGGGCAGCACAATGTCCGCCATGGAGGCAATTTCCAACAGAGCCGATCGTGCTTCTTCTTCTCCCCACAACTTCTTCCGCAGATTCGGATCGAAAACCACTGTTACGCCGTTACGCTTGGCATAATGAACAGCAGTTAAAACGCTTTCAAGACAACTTGAACTGAGCGCTGGTGTAATACCTGTAATATGCAGGAACCGGGCGCCGGCGATATAGGATTCGTCCAGATCGTCCGGAGTCATCGCACTCGCTGCAGATCCTTTACGGTAATACTGGACCCGCATCTCGTTCGGTGTCAGCTTCTCTTTGAACATGATACCTGTAGGAGCTCCTCCGTACGAAGTAACTTTGTTGACGTCCACTCCTTCTCCTCGGATGAAGCTGCGAACCTTCTCACCGAATTCATCGTCTCCTACTTTGCTGATAAATCCAACATCATGTCCTAATCGTGCAAGGGCGATGGCAACGTTCGATTCTGCACCAGCCACTTTCATTGCAAAGTCTGAAGCGTAACGCATCAGTCCTGAAGATTTGGACGTGAAAGTAACCATCGTCTCTCCCAGTGTGACTACATCCATTTCGTACCCTCCTTATAAAACGTATCCATTCCTTTCTGAAATCGCTTTCGAAACTGTCAATAAAGATTCAGAAACGAATTCGTAACGCCCGAGGACCCTTGTTTTGGGACCGGCTGTGCTGATTGCCGCAACCATTTCGCCGGCAGCATTATAGATAGGAGCTGCCAAGCAATACAATCCCACTTCATTCTCTTCATCATCAATCGCGAAACCCTGTTCACGAAAGCCCGCGAACTGCTCTTTCAATGCTTGAGGATCTGTAAGGGTCTTACTTGTAATCGGTTCCAATTTCATGTTCGAAAGAAGATGGTCACTGACAGGTTCCGGCATAAAAGCTAAGAAGGCTTTTCCAAGACCCGTACAGTACAACGGTTTCCGCATCCCGATCTGTGCAGTCGTCCGTATAGACCGATAATTATCGAATTTCGCCACATAGACAAGTTCTTCTTCAATCATCATTGCCATGAATACCGTCTCCTCGACCTTCTCCATCAATTCACGGAGATAAGGACGTGCATCGGCATAGACATCGAGTGTCTCTAAAGCTCTCGTTCCAATCTGTACGAGCTTCGGACCGAGTTTATATACTTTCCCTTCAGCCACCGTAAGGAAATGCCGTTTCTGCATCGTCTGCAGCAGTTGGAATGTACTGCTTTGCGGCAGAGCCAACTGGGCGGCGATTTCTTTAAGGGAAAGACCGTTGGGATAATCCTTCAAGTGATCCAATATAGAAATGACACGATCTGCTGATTTGACCGTCATTTTCCTCACCTTCCCATTCACATATGTAAATCGGCTTCTCATATGTAAATTTCATACACAACACTATCACAATGAACCGCTTTCATCAATAGATTGACAGAATTTTTTCAAATGAAAGTTTCATCTCTTCGTTTATACCAAATAAAAAAACTGCCAGTAATATACTGGCAGTTTTCCCATTTATTCTGTTGCCTTCTTACGATAGACGAAGCCTGCTCCTGCTGCAGCAAGCACTCCGAATGCGATCCACATCCAAATGTACTGGCCTTGATCACTCATACCGCCCAAACCTGTGTCAGGCATTGCATCAGGCATTTCTGTACCGAATTGTTCCGGCATCTGCATCACGATCGCATCGCCTAATGTTTCCCCGATACCGAACATGAATGCATACCCTTCGCGGAACGAATCGTATGCTGCTTCATAATCCTCTCCAGCATAGCTTTCGAATGTTTGCAGGACGTCTTCTTCATGAGACCAAACAGCTTCTGTTGCTGCATCTGCTGGAAGATTTCCTTCTGTCGCCGCATCCAGGAATGCACCGAAGTCTTTAGCAAACAACTGCAGACTGTCTTCAGCCATCTGCTTCGCTTCCTCGTCCCCTTCCAGCGCGGCAGATACGACATCTGCTTGTGCATTGATGTGATCCTGCTGCCATACCTGCTCAAACTGTGCCGCACCATCTTCTCCGTAAATTGAGGCAATGGCTGCTGTGAAGTCTTTCGTATGTTCATTTTCTGCCCATGTCACGAAATCATAATCCTCCGCCTGGTCATAGCCCTTCTGCATTTCCAGGACGGCTAATGCAAAGTGCTCGGCTGCCAGTGCATTCAGATTAGAACGAAGATCTGCTGCCTTCGTATCGGCCTTGCTACCTTCGAATTGATCCGGCATTTGAGTCACAATCGCAGTAGATAGCGCTTCACTGACCGTGAACATCCGTTGAAAACCTTCGCGGAACGCCGTATATGCTTCTTGGTAGTCTCCATTTACATAGTGATCGAAGACATTGACTACATCCTGCTCATGCGCTTTCAATGCTTCCTTCGCTGCATCTTCCGGAAGATTTCCGTCCGTAGCGGCTGCCAGGAAACTGCCGAATTCATTTACGAACTCATCTACTTCCGCTTCCGCCATTTCACGTGCATCCGCATCATCATTCTTAGCTGCTTCCACAAACGCGTCTGAATAATCATTGTGGCCGCGGAAAATTTCTTCGAATTGCGCTGCCGCTTCCTCTCCATAGACGGAGGCAATGGCAGGTGTCATATCCGCTGCGTTTTGATCAAGCTTCTCCCATACCTGTTCCGCATCAGGTGCATCGTCATACGACTTCATCATATAAGTAGTCGCAAGGACGAAGTGCTCCGATAAAAGCTGATCCAGTGTCGATCGTAAATCTGCTGCCGGTGTTTTCACCGTAGGACTGTTTGATGCCATGGCGAGGGAGGGTACGAGGAGGACCAACGCCAACATCATGATCGTGATTTTCTTCAAGTGTTTCATCTGACACTCTCCTTTATTAAATAGTTTCTACTCAGCTATCGGAAGAGGAAAAGAATTGGATCACTTTTTTAGAAAAAAATCATAATTTGTCTGAACAATAGAGGGAAAAGCAAATAAAAAAAGCCTCTCCTGTCTAAGGAAAGGCTTGTTAGATCAATATTTAAATGCGGTAAGATCCTGATCGAGCGGATGACCCGTATAGTCCCATATGTCATCCACTTTCACAGCAGCGGATAGAGCGCCTGCTGTGGTATGCTTCCTGTCTACCTGCCGAAGCATACCGGATGTCAGGACGTCACCCATTTGGTTGGAAATAATCAAGACACCAGGCAGGATTACGTTCTGATCTATTGGATGATTAGTGGAATGGGTGTATGTCAACGGCTCTTCGACGGCATAAGGCTCACCCATGAAGTCATAGACATCGTCCGGAGATACCGTTGTCGTCTCAAAGTTATCAAACCCATAATCCAGCAGTTTCTCCGTATCATGGTAAGCGCCGAGCTGCGTACTATTCTTCATCGTGATGGCAACAAGACTGGTACCGTCCCGTTCGGCACTCGTTGCCAATGTGAAGCCAGCCTGTCCGACATACCCCGTCTTGCCTCCAGTCACACCGTCATACGGCATTTCCCGCATCAGCTTATGGTGCGTGTATAACGTCGTATCCCAAGACTCACTGTCCCAGTCTATCTGCTTCTTTCCGAACATTTCTTTAAAGGTATCATTCTTCATCGCATAAGCGGTTATCCGTGCCAAATCCTCCGCTGTCGTCATATGCCGTGGATCAAACAAGCCGTGTGGATTGAAGAAGGTTGTATTCTCCACCCCCACTTCCTCTTTCAGGTATACGTTCAAATCTTTAGCAAACTGCCCCGAGCTTCCGCTGAGGTGCTCCGCAATCGCTACCCCTGCATCGTTTCCTGAATTAAGCAGCAATCCTTGAATGAGCTGACCGAGCCTCATCTGATCGCCTTCTTTGAGGAAGACACTGGATCCGCCTGTTTCACTTGCCTGCTTACTCACTGTTACCGTATCATCCAAATCCCCATGCTCGATAGCGTAGATAGCGGTCGCAATTTTCGTCAAGCTGGCTGGGTACAAACGCTCTTCTGCATTTTTTTCATACAATATCCGTCCTGTATTCGCTTCCATGACAATGCCTGACTCACTATCGATCTGTGGAGTATCCCCGGCTTCTGCGGCAGCAGGAGAGGTTAAGATAAATGGTGCGATAATGAATGCAGCGATTATGGCTATAAATATTCTCACATTCCCTGACCCCTTATTTTTCAAAAATTCGTACTTCCGATTACAAAAACTAGAACCTATTATAATAGCAAATCCCTGGTGTTTCGACATGTTCCGACTCTTTGTAACATAAAATTAATTCCATTGTAATTTTCAATCCAAAAAAAAGAAATTCCAACTCTTATAGAGCGGAATTTCTTCAAGGTGTCGAAACTTATGATGTTCTCTTTTGTTTAAATCCGAATACAATCGTCAGGATGAAAATCAACGCAGCCAAAAGGTAAGCGGTATAGACGACAACCGTCTCATCGGAACCCTGGTTGCGCACACCAATGCCTATGAACGCCCAGACGAAGACGAGCGGATATACCCAATCCTCTTCGCTTACAAGGAAAAATACGGCTAATACCGTGGCGACAACCAGCAGAATAATCGTCCAGACGGTATCAGAAAGACCAAAGCCGTCCCATCCAATATCTGTTAGATAATAGCTGATGTTAGCGATCGTCGCTACACTGATCCACCCTAAATAGATGGAGAATGGCAGAAGATCGAAAAACGATGCCCCGCTTGCTTTCACTGTCGTATACAGCCGGATCAGGGTAAGCAATAGCAGCAGCATGACGATCACGGTCAAACCGAAGTAATTATAATGCCAAAGGAAGATCCATAAACTATTGAGCAGGCTGCTCAGGACGAAAAGTCCACTCGTATTTTGATAAAGCGGCAGATCTCTGCGGCTTGCCGGGAACTGACGCAGCACCCAGATTCCAAGCAGAAGATAAATTAGTCCCCAAATACTGAAGACATACCCTGCCGGTGTAAATAGAACATCGAGGCGGTTGGAAATTTCACCAGTCGTTTGTCCATTCAGCGGCAGCGCGTTCGCAAGTCCGTTAACGACGACGACAAGGATAAACGCCAGGAGATTCAAGATGAATTTACCCATGAAGACACTCCCTTTCCTTTTCCTTTTCTGTTACATAGTATTCCTCTCCTCGCCGGGTTAAAACATAATCATGAAATATCGGTCCTTTGGCCGCTGTAGATGATTTTGATCCTGATTGTACTCTCTCCATCCTTCCTCCATAAAAAAAGCGCAGCTTAACGAATAAGCTGCGCTTTTTTTATCTTTAATAACCTTGGAACAAATCCTGTTGATCCGGGACGTTTTCCAAATAGCTGATCCGGCCCGCTTCGTCCAGACGGGCAATGTCCTTCCCTGTCTGCGTGTACACCTTTCCATTTGCAAGCTTTCCGCACACGGCCCACCGCGTTTCATATGCATCGGTTCCTTCGACTTTTTCCCAACCTTCATACATATGCTTAATGTCTGTATTATTGGTGAATACCTGCTTCATGAACAGCTTCCATTGATCCAGCCCCTGCTTCCTGCTGCCATTTAATACGAAGACCATGTCATCCGTGAACAAACCATTTAACTCTTCCATCGCCTCTTCACTTGTTCGGGAACGATCAAAAAGATCGAAATATTTATCTAAATTCATGCTTATTATTCCTCCTGCAAATCTCGCTGTCTTTTTTCCACTAGTAGGTACTTTACACCGCTATATGAGAAAAATCCAGCATCGTGCTTCCTCAAAAAAAGTCACCGCTGTAAGGCGGTGACTTTTCCATTTATGATTTCACAACGGCGGCAAGTTCAGGCTGATCCACCAACTGCACTTCTGAAACAGAAGAGTGCTCTAATTCCAGTATGACCAGTTCATTTCCTTGCTCCTTCAACAGCGGGCCTGGGACGTAGATCCGCTTTTGAGGACCGGCTGTGTTCCAATATCTCCCCAGATTGAACCCGTTTACGAAGAGATTCCCCTTCGTGAACCCTTCACTGTCGATGTAAGTGTCGTGTCTCCCCGGCGCATCGAACGTACCGCGGAAGAATTTCGGATAACGGGAGTCCTCCTGCTTTGCGTAGCTTTCAGGAAGGATATCCAATTCAACGGCGTACATCTCCCATTCAAAGAAATACTGCTCCCCGAGCCAAATATTCTTCGTCAAGCCTTTACGATCCTCCAGATGCTCACCGTAGTTGGCTCTTCCCATATTCTCGACGAGGATTTCCAGCGTATTGATCTTTTCCGGGAAAACGAGTGTCGTTTTCTTCTGTTCGTCATTGATATAAATGGTTTTCTGATACGTACCATTAACGTAAATAAAAGCACGGTCATGAACGGCTTCGATCCCCATACTCAGCTCTCCGGAGCGGTTGACGGTCGTCTTATAAAGGGTGTAGCCATAAGCCTGGTCAATTTCCTCCATAGAGAGCGGCTTTATGTGTGCCGTCCGCTTCCCGATTTCGGCAAGGGTATCGAACAGACTTACGCCCTCCTCCACTTCCACCCTGCCGTAAGCTTCGGATGAAAGCACAGACTCATAGTCGGCCGGGACGGTTTGGTAGTCGGCAAGGATGGATTTCACTGCATTGTATTTCTCTGTGATCGCTCCACTCTCTGTCAACAAGCTGTCATAATCATAGCTTGTAATCGTAGGGTAGTAGACATCATAGTGGTTGGCTCCGTTCATGAACCCGAAGTTCGTGCCGCCATGGAACATGTAGAAGTTGACCGATGCTTTTCGTTCCATCAATTCTCTGAAGACAGCCGCAGCATCTCCTGCGTCACGGGTGTGATGCTCCCCTGTCCAATAATCGAACCAGCCGATCCAAAATTCTGCAACCATCTTCGGTGAACCCGTCTTGAATGCATCCAGACGTTCAAACGCCTGCTCCACCTTGGAACCGAAGTTCAACGTTGTCGTCACGTCCGGGAGTGATCCCTGTTCGATAAAGTCTGGACCGTCTGATGTGAAGAGGAAGGTATCCAGACCATGCTGCTCGTATTGTTTCTTAAGGAACGTCAAATATTTCTGATCATTGCCGTAGGCGCCGTACTCATTCTCAATCTGCATCGCGATGATCGGACCGCCGTTCTGGTATAGGTGCGGGACGAACTTAGGAAGTAGCTCTTTGTAATAACTTTCTACGTACGACAGATAAACGGGATCACTGCTTCTCATGACAACATCCTTGTCCTTCAGCAGCCAGGAGGGAAGCCCTCCCATCTCCCATTCGGCACAAATATACGGGGCTGGACGGACGATCACATAGAGTCCCAGATCGGCCGCTGTCTGTATGAAACCTTCGATATCGGCTAAGCCCGAGAATTCGAACTCCCCTCTGCGCGGTTCATGCAGGTTCCAAGGGACATACGTTTCTACCGTATTCAATCCGAGAGCCTTCAATTTTTCCAGTCTGTCTTCCCAGTGCTCCGGGACGGTACGGAAATAGTGAATGGCACCGGAAAGGATTTGAAAGGGCTTATCATTTAAAAGAAATTGACCGTTTTCAGCTGTAAGCATGGCGCTCCTCCTTCTTCATTTGGACGATCTTAAATGTCACACTTCTTCCTGAATACAAGCGAGGCGGACCGCTATCAGATGGTGGGCACCATGGACACCCTGAACTGGAATGGCCCGCTCTTCAGCTGATACTTCTCCAATACATCCGGTCCACAGCTTGCAGACCCCAACCCATGCTGGCGATGGTCTATCAAAAGCGTCAGGAAGTCTTCTTTTTTCAGGTCATACGTATGTTTGGCAGCTTCCAAGTTTTCGACAGTGTAATAGTGGGCGTTGAAGTCGAACAAAGAAGCACTCTTCACCTGCAAACCTATCCCATCTAAACGATGAAGCTTCATCCAGCGGACTTCATGACGATTCCCGTTCTCCTGAGGGAAGACATAAGGAGTACGAAGCTCCTCTACGTGCTTGGACCATACTCCGATACGGGCCGCCTGCCTGCTGTCGATATAAGCTTCACCCGGTCCACGTCCGAACCATTTTACGTGATCCAGTCCGGCTGGGAGTTCCATTTTCAAACCAATCCTCGGGAAAGTTTCCGGGGGTTTTCCGTAAGGTTCCCCTTCCACCTGAAGGTCGATAATGCCATCTTCCTGTACAAGGTAACGATAGGTCACGTCCAAGCCCCAGTTCAGGGACGGTGGAGCCACACGTGTTTCTACCGTAACCTCCATCCAGTTATCAGCATGTGCTTGATAATGAAGCGATCGCAGGCGATGACGCATATCCGAAAGCCCGGCGTCTCTCCACTCTTTTATCGAAGGGGTTTCCTTCCATTGATCCTGTCCCCATAGGTCATTGTCAATAGGCGCCCTCCACAGATGAAGAGCAGGGCCTTTCTCGAGCATGGATATCCCTTGATACGTCCATTCCGTCAGCATGCCGTCCTTCTTCGACCATATGGCGGTGAAAGAATCTCCGTCCAAGCGAAGGTGTCGCTCGTCCTCTACCCGTGTAATCGGCGAATGGGTCTCTGCTTGATTATTAACCGCCAATCGCTGTGCCGGAAGCTCAAACTGCGCCCAGGCAATCTCGTGCCCAGTCTCCGCCCAGTCTGTTTCGTGAGCGAGCCTGCATTCTACTGTCAGCCATACTTCCTCTTCGAACGCTTTATCCTTCAGAGATAGAAAAGGAATGTCCACCGTTTTCGATTCGCCCGGCATGATCCCTTCTAATGAAACCACTCCACTATCCAGACAGCGTTCTCCTTCCATCACTTTCCAGGAAGCGTGCAGGTGGTCAAGAGAAAGGAAATCATAGCGGTTGGTTACGTCGATTGTCCCTTTTGCAAGGTCTGCCGCTTCCATACGTACAGGTTCTATCACCTTTTTGTATTCTGCAAGCGCCGGAGACGGGGTGCGGTCCGGCATGACCAAACCGTCGATAACGAAATTGGAATCGTGAGGACGTTCACCGAAGTCCCCTCCGTAGGCATAATACTCCTCACCGTCTTCGTTCGTCTGTAAGATTCCGTGGTCCAGCCATTCCCATACGAATCCTCCCTGCAGACGGTCGTATCGATAAAAGGTATCCCAGTACTCCTGCAATCCTCCAGGTCCGTTCCCCATGGCATGGGCATATTCACACAATATGTGCGGCTTCTTCAAATCCTTACGCTTCCCTAATGCCTCCATTTCTTCTACAGACGTGTACATCGTTGTAAATACATCGGAAGCTTCCGGATCTATTTTCGGATCATAGAAGCGTTCCGAGGAAGCAAGGGCGCGACTCTCCCCTTCATAATGAACCAGACGCGTGTCATCATATTCTTTCACCCAGCGGGCCATCTCCTGATGGTTGCTTCCGAAACCGGACTCATTCCCAAGCGACCACATGATGATGGACGGGCGGTTCTTATCCCGGGCAACCATCCGCTTCATTCGGTCTACATAAGCATCTTTCCATTCAGGGTCATCACTCAGTGCATTCCAGTCCCCGATGACTTCGAAACCATGGCATTCCAAATCCGCTTCATCAATGACGTACAAGCCGTATTGATCACACAAGTCATAGAATCTTGGATCGTTAGGATAGTGGGCCGTACGGACGGCGTTGATGTTATGCTGCTTCATCAAAAGAACATCTTGTTTCATCCACTCGAAAGGAACGGCACGGCCTAGTTCCGGATGGTGATCATGGCGGTTGACGCCTTTCAGTTTCACAGCAGCGCCGTTGACAAGGAATTGTCCATCTACAAGCTCAATGGAACGGAACCCGACTTTCAAAGGGATAATCTCTACGGTCTTTCCTTCCCCGTCTTTCAAGGTAAGGAGTAACGTATATAAGTAAGGATCTTCTGAAGACCAAAGCCGTGGCTTCATTACAGAGAATTCACGGACAGGTGCCAGGTCTTCCAACGGATCATGGATTTCGGAGAATACAGGCTGCTTCTCTTTATCAAAGAATTGATAGTCAAGCGAATAACCGGATATGTCTTTTCCTGTTCCGTTCTCCACCTTGGTTTCCACGACCAACTCTGCGACATCGGACGATTGTTTCCATACCGTCTTCACGAAGATATCGTCGATATGTACTTTTGGAACGACAAGCAAATAGACATCCCGAAAGATGCCGCTCAACCACCACATATCCTGATCTTCTATATACGAACCGTCCGACCATTGATATACCCGAACGGCGATTCTGTTCGTACCTGCTTTAAGAAACGGAGTAAGGTCGAACTCAGAGGGGATACGGCTTCCCTGGCTGTATCCTGCCTCTTTTCCGTTCACCCATAAATGGAAAGCACTGTCTACTCCTTCGAATTTGACGAATACTTTCTCCTCCAGCCACTCCTCAGGAACATAGAATTCCCGTACATAGGACCCTGTCGGATTCTCATCCGGTACATAGGGTGGATCGACAGGGAATGGATAGACAACGTTCGTATAAGCCGGTTTCCCATAGCCGTGCATCTGCCAGGACGAGGGGACCGGAAGCTCCTCCCAATCCATGACATCATAATTCGTTTCATAGAAACGTTCCGGGGCATCAAGCGGATTTTCAGCATAATGGAACTTCCAATTTCCGTTGAGAGATTGGAAGGAAGGCGAACACTCCCTCTCAAACGTCCATGCTGCCTGTTCCTTTTTATAAGGAAAGAAGTGTGCCCGCTCTCTTCTACGATTCCGTTCCAACACCTTGATATTTTCATAATCATGCGGCTTTAATTCCATGGATGAACCTCCTTATATCAGCTGTTTCTCTTAACCTTTGACAGAACCCATCATTCCAGCTACGAAATGCTTCTGCATAATGAAGAATACAAGCGCTGTCGGCAGTGTCGCGATAACAATGGCAGTCATGATTACTCCGTAATCCGGAGAATATCCTGCACCAAGATTGGAAATTAACAACGGGATCGTCTGGTTTTCAGGCGACTGCAAAATGACCAACGGCCATAGATAGTTGTTCCAGCTGTTCATAAATGCAATGATCGCTGCAGCTGCATACGTCGTTTTCATTGTAGGCAGGTAGATACGGAAGAAGATACCCAGCTCACTCAACCCGTCCATACGCCCGGCTTCCACTAATTCCTTCGCGAACATCTTCGTATTCTGACGGAAGAAGAAGATAAAGAATGCCGTAATGACGGTCGGCAGGATGGCAGCCGCGAGGGTATCGATTCCAAGAAACGGGATGGTGGAAGATACGCCTCCGAACAAACGGTAAAGCGGAATCATGATGGCTGCAAACGGAATCATCATAGAAAGAAGAAGAACATTAAATATGCGGTCCTTGCCCGGTGAGCGGTAAATTTCAAACCCATAACCAGCAAGGGAACCGATCAACAAAGTCAAAAATGTCGTGATGACGGCAATGATCGTAGAGTTTACGAGCGCCGTGACGACATCCACTGACTCGAACAACACACGGATGTTTTCAAATAGATGGGTACCCGGCAGCAAGCGCCCTTGAGTAACGTCCACCGACTTGTTGGTCATGCTCACAATCATCCACAAAAACGGGAAGATAGAGAACAACGCCGCGACACTCAAAAACACATAGACACCGATTCGTTTTGCTTTCTTCATTTTTCTTCACCTGCCACTTTAAATTGAATTAGCGAGAAGATAACCACAAGGATAACGATTACGTAAGATACAGTCGCTGCATAACCAAAATCAGGGCTGTACTTGAATGATAGATTATAGATGTACATGGAGATAGATAGGGTTGCGTTACCCGGTCCACCACCTGTGATGTTCATGATTTCATCAAAGATCTGAAGTGTTCCGATCGTAGACATGATGGAAGTGAACAAGATGATCGGCTTTAACATAGGGACAGTAATATAGAAGAAACGTTGAATGCTTGACGCACCGTCTATTTTTGCCGCCTCATACATGGACTTATCTACGTTCTGCAAGGCCGATAGATAGAAAATCATATTGTAACCCGTCCAGCGCCATGTGATGGCAAGAATGATCGTGATCTTGGCAAGCAGTGGATCCGCCAGCCAGTTCAACGGTTCCGAAATGAGAGAAAGATCCAACAGGAACGTGTTGATTAAACCATCGACACCGAATAAGTATTTAAAGATAACTGCATAGGCGACCAATGAAGTGACACACGGAAGGAAAATTGCCGTCCGGAAAAATCCTTTGAATTTCAACGTCGAATCATTCAGGATGACCGAAAAGACCAGAGCCAGAATGATCATGACAGGCACTTGCACAAGAAGATAAATGAACGTGTTTGTCAGAGCTGCTATGAAGGTGGGATCACTGAAGAGGCGAATATAGTTATCCAGCCCTACATATTCAAGATTGGCTCCCATACCGGATTGGAAGGACAGCAGCAAAGCTCGTAACATTGGATAGAAATAGAACACTGCGATTCCAAGAATGGCAATGATGATGAACAACCAACCGACATAATTCTTTTTAAACCACCGTTTCGTTCCGTTCTTCTTACTTTTCTCCACATAAGTAGAACTGGTACTTTCCATGGAATTGCTCATTTTGTACTTCCTCCTCTTTCCGCCTGATCCACACTTTTTTGTAAAGAAAGGGATTCTTCGAAAGCATGAACACTTCCCAAGAACCCCTTTTTTAGTGAATCAGTCCTGACTGATTTCTAACGGAATTATTTCAACTGCGCTTCTGCCTGAGCTTGAGCATCTGCGAGCACAGCATCCAATTCTTTTCCGTTCAAGTAGTTCTGCATTTCCGCTACAAGGATATCTTCAATGGCGTACGTGTGCGTTCCGTAATCGACAGCCGGGATCTCGTTTGTCCATTCAGACAAGTCAGAGACCAATTTCTGTCCGCCGAAGAATTCGCTTTCCTGCTGATAAGCTTCTCCCTCTGCTGCTGGAGAGTACGTAGCGACAGCTCCTACTTCCGTAATTAGATCCTGATAGAAATCAGTATTGCTTCCGAAAGTTTCACCCAGGAATTCAGCTGCTTTCTCTTTCCCATCGATGTTCAACACATAGAAGGAGCTTCCTCCAAGGTTCGATGCGTTGACGGCACCCTCTACATCAAGTTTTGGAATTGGAGCGACCGCCCATTTACCGGACTGGGATTCTTCCGCCATGATGCTTGCACCGATCCAGTTACCAGTCGGAACTGTCGCAATGTCTCCACTGTTAAAGGCAGCGACATATTGACTCCAGTCTGAATTCGCTTTCACAATATCCGCTTCCATCATGGACTTGTAAGTTTCGAACGCTTTCTTCAGTGCTTCGTTACCTTCAATGTTCAATGTTTCTCCATCTTCCTCGACATACCATTTACCAGCAGACTGGATCATGGCACGGACGATTCCAAGATCATTAGGATCCATGGAAACCATGTCTTTTCCTGTTTTCTCTTTCACGTCTTTACCGATGGCAATGAATTCATCCCACGTGATGTCTGTCAGATCTTCTTTCGTATAACCGGCTTCTTCCAAGTAGTCCGTACGGAAGTAAAGCCCCATAACGCCTGTATCAAAAGGAAGTCCGTACTGCTTTCCATCCAAGCTCGTCGGAGCGATCTTATAGGATGCGAAATCATCTGGATTCATATAATCATCAATTGGATAAAAAGCATCAGGATAAGATTTCAAGAAACTTTGAGCACGCTGGTCTTCAATCAGAACGATGTTCGGCATACCTTTCATTGTTCCGGAACTGAGTCCTGTATTCAATTTCTGTACGATATCATCTTGAGCATTTTCAATAATTTCGATTTCTGCATCGCCTTCGTAGGCATCTTTAGCAATTTCCAATGCTGCTATATTGAACTTCGGATCCCACGCCCATGCTGTGACTTTATTGGAATCTTCCCCACCTCCATCACTACCGCTCGATTCATCCGAAGAACAAGCAGCAAGTGTGAAAATAGCGATCAGAGCTAAAGCGAACACCCAACTTTTCTTAAAAAGAAAACCTTTCACAACGAAAACCCCCTTTTATTTGTAAGCGTTATCATTACGCCTATATTTATCATAACGGATAAAAAAAAAGACCGTTAGAACGATCTTTAGAAAATTATTTAACTATCTTTGGAGTTTCTATGATTACGATGGACCTATTTTGGTATTATTTATAGGTATGGTCATATCTTTAGGATTTCCTTCGAGTAATGGTAGAACTATTTTCACTTTCGTGCCCTTTTTCCACTCACTGGCTATTTCTACTCCGTAATGTTCTCCGAACAACATCTGGATTCGATCATGTACGTTCCGAATCCCTATACCGCTGAACAACTTTCGTTTCTCCTTCTGATTTCGGAACGTTTCCATCCGCATGCCGTCTCCTGTATCCACAACTTCACAGACCAGTTTGTCCTCCCGCTGGGCAATGAGAATTTGAATGAAGCCTTCCTTTTTGTCCGTAAATGCATGAAAGAAAGCATTTTCCAGGAAAGGCTGGATCACCAGCTTAGGTAAATGATAATGAAGACAGTCAGGGGAAATAAGCGTATTCACCTTAATTTTGTTTCCATAACGCATCCGATTAATAAGGATATAGTGCTCGATGTTCGCAGCTTCCTGCTCTACGGTAATGGTTTCATCCACGTTTCCGAGTGCATTCTGCAGCAAAGGAATAAGCGCATCGATCGTATCGAATGCTTCTTCTTTCTTCCCTTCTTTCACCATGAATTTAACAGAAGTCAACGTATTGTATAAGAAATGGGGATTGATCTGGTGTTGAAGGGCCTCAAGTTCCGCTTTTCTCGCCTGCCGCTGCGTTTTCAGCAGAATATCCACATGATCCTGAAGCTCGTTCAACATATAATTGAAAGCCTCGCCGAGCTTTCTGGCTTCGTATCCACCCTCTTCGTCTACCGGCTTTCGGAAATCGTATTTTGACATATTGGAAATCTGTCCGACCAGCCTGCTCAAGGAATTGGTCATCCTCCTCGATATAATGAATACGATTCCTACGGCCAAGATGACGATTCCTACGCTGATCATCACCAGTTCCTTCGTATCAATCAAGTTATTGACGACGACCTCCTGATCGATCAAATTAATGACATACATGTCCAAAGCCGGCAGAGATTCTGACATCATTAAATAGTCCTTATCGAACGCCTCCGCATCTCTATATTCCTTACGGTTTACATCGGAAGCTTCTGCAACGGAAAGAAGGTGCGGGGTACGGCGTCCGATCCATTCAGACCTATTACTGGAAACGATCTCCCCCTGGCCGTTCATGACAAGCACACTATTCCCTTCACTCGTAAACCCTTCATAAAAGGCGTGAACGTCCCTTTCCCGGATGGGAATATATACATATCCATAGATATTGCCAGTCGACCTTTCCGTCAAGGCTTTAGAAGCAACGACCATATCTCTGCCATTTGAAATTTCACTGGCAGGAATGAATTGGTACAGAATTTCGTCCGGGTTCTTCTGCAGATTTTCTGTAATTGGATGGTTGATCAGAGCATCTGCAGTGACAGGCCAATGGTTATATTTCATATTGAACAGACGGCCATTGTTGCCAAGTACGATCATATTAGCCTGATTCAGACTATCTGTATAAATACGGTCCAGCTGTTCTGTAATCCCGTAGTACGACTTCGATTCTTCTACCGAATTCATATCCTCTCTCGTCAGCAGTCGCTTGATCGTCCCGTTATCCTGGACATTCATGGTAGTAGATGCGACTGCATTACTGAAAGATTCGAATTCCTGCTTGATCTGATTCAACACTTTCGTATTGGTAATACTGAAGGTTTCCATGAATAAATTATTGGACATTCGAATCGTACTGAAGGCAATTAAGACCGAAACAGCGACAATACTGATCACCATGACCAAAAACATCTTCATGAACAACCGATTGTTCCGAATAAATTCTCGCAGTCTTTTCATCTGGTTTCCTCAATTCGCTGCCATAGCTTTTTTACGATACTTTCCCGGAGAGGAACCGACCAGCCGCTTGAATACTTTACCAAAGTAGCTTGGATCAGAATAACCGACCTGCTCACTCACTTCGCTTACAGGCGTATTCGTCGATTCCAGCAGCCGTTTCGCTTTCTCAATCCTCACCTTGTTCAAATAATCGCTGAAACCGATATGAAGGTGCGTACTGAAATACGTAGATAAATAAGATGCGTTAAAGTGAAAATAGTTGGCAAGCGTCGTCAAGGACAGCGGTTCCGCATAGTGTTCTTCTATATATTGCAGCAGACGCTGGACATCGGTCGGGCATTCCCTCTGGGTATCCTCTTGAACGACCACTTGAACCTTCTCCAAAAAATCATAAAAAGGTGCGACCGCATCATTTACATTCCCAGCCTCGTTGATGACTGCAAAGTATTCATACTTTAACGTTTCCAGGTCATCCACCGGATATTTCATATTGCCGAGGAGAACAATGCTGTTAAAAATGACGTTCTCCATCCAAGATTTAAACTCAAAGATATCGAGAGTATAATCACTCGTCAAGGCATCGAGGTGCCTTCTTAAATTTTGTATGGCCGTATCGAATTTCCGCTGCTTGAAGCGATCAATGAAACCACTTAAATCGAATGGGCGCTCCTTCCGCTCCAAGTCCGGCAGCAGCCCTTCCATAAGAATAGGAGCTTCCGGCATATAAAAGGCGTATTCTTTCAAGCGAATAACCTGGTCGCGATAGACTTCACCGACTTCCTTAAGAGAGAAAAACGGTGCACTGACGACCCACGGAGCGCGGTCTCCGACTCCTTCATATTCATCGGAGAAACGTACCAGCCTTTCTTGGACAGCAGCTGTATGAAGGGAGTCATAAATGAGCAGAGCCACATTGAAATCGCTTTCAACGTCAGCGATCCACTCAATTCCTTTAATCGCTCCCTCTTCGGATAATTTTTGATGCAGAGATATAAGTGACGAATTGCCGCCATTCCGTCGGGTCTCGGTCAATCCAAGGAGCGTGTAGGCTCCCTGCGGGAATGCCTGTAACTTCTCTTCTTCTTCCGCCGTCCACTCCTGTCCCTCCAATTTCTTACGCAAAAGATCTTCCAAGGAGATATCTTTTTCATATTCAACCGGGTTGTCTGCTGTATTCGGCGAAATCCGATTTAACGTCCGAATCAGCTCTTCCCCGTTCAATTTCGGCTTTAATATATAATCGGCAATACCGAATTGAAAGGCGGAACGCACATAGTCGAAGTTCTCAAAACTGCTCAGTACGATAATTTCAACGGACGGATGCCGTTCCTTGACGGCCTTCACTAATTCAATTCCGTTCATGCCCGGCATAACGATATCCGTAATAAGCAGATGTGGATGAAGCTCATCGACAAGCTGCAGCGCCTCTTTCCCGTTTGATGCTTCTCCCACAATACGGAATCCCTGACTCTCCCAGTCGATATAATTGATGATCCCCTGCCTGATCAGCATTTCATCATCTACAATGACCACTCGATATAAATCTTCCATACGAACCCCTCCCCGCTTTCATTCCCAAGGCTTGATCCTGTTTGCCTTTCTCTGTCAGCTGAACCCATCTTCACCAGGAAACCAGGGTTTTTGCAGAAAATTCTTTATACCTATATTCTAATGTCATTTTTTTAAACCGTAAACAGCAATCCATGCGAGGTCTCTGACAGAAAAAAAAAAAAAAGGACCAGCATCCTGGTCCTTTTCATAAGCGGGGAGAAGGAATATAGACAAGGAAGCAGCGGAAACCGTCTTCCCTTCCCATCTTTTCTGTATAGTCTATCCATCTGACAGCTGCTTCCATCTCAAGCGTATGCTGATGGATGTCTCTCTCCAGATCTTTCATGGTTTGAAGAAGTTCAAACAACGTCATACCAAACCTTCGGGCGGCCTTCCGGTGTGGTTGATCGCTGCTTATCAATCGAATGAAATCGTCCGGGGTCGACACTGTTTCTGCAAGTTCATCCTCCATTTGAATGACATAGGTATATAATTCTCTTTTGTCAGGATTCATCTGAAGCAGGACATTCTTTTTTAGTATGTTGCGCAGATAATGACTCACGCCTTTTCCCTCGATTCTTTTGCTGAATATACATAACATAATTAAAGAGTAACGATTACTATTTAAAATTATACAATATGCGCTACGTATGTAAAGCTGAAATTCCCAGAAGACAACCGAAGAATTAAATTATTTTTAATACCTAGTTGACTGATAGGAATTATTGTAGTTTAATACCAATAATAGCAAATTCGATCCTCAAGAGGACAAAGGAGTGGAAGGATGTACGAATCATATCCGGTAATCAATGGAGCAGAATCGTTTACGTACGAAGGCAGTAACGGCGTCGGGATCCTTTTGTGTCATGGTTTTTTAGGTACACCACAAAGCATGAAGGACCTTGGGACGGCGTTTGCATCCAAAGGCTACACCGTTAAAGCACCAAGGCTTGCAGGCCATGGAACACATGGGGAAGATCTGAAGCACTGTTCTTTCTCCGACTGGTTCTTATGCTTGGAAGAAGCCTACAGCGAGTTAAGCGCCCAGTGCGGCCGGGTTTATGTTGTCGGTCAATCGATGGGCGGCACGTTGACGCTCGACCTTGCCAGCCGGCATAAGGCAATAGACGGTATCCTGTTGATTAATCCAGCTATGTCCATCCCCTCTTTCTCTACTTATAACAGGAATGATTGTCCGATGTGGATCGAAGAAGGACGTCCGGACATCAAGAAAAACGACGTGGAAGAAATCACCTATACCAGAACCCCGCGATTTGCATATCGACAGCTGCTTCAATACATGGAAGTGGTCCAGAAACGGCTTCCCGCCGTATCCTGTCCGATCAGCTGTTTCCAATCCAGGATCGATCATGTCGTTCCACCGGCAAACACCGACTTCATCCTTCAACGTGTTGGTTCGAAGCAGAAGTCCAAAGTGGTGCTTGAGGACTCTTACCATGTCGCATCGATGGATAATGATCAGGAAACGATCATTGAGCACACCCATGCTTTCATTCAGAACCACCTGCACTACGCCTTACCAAAAGTCGATCTCTAACAAAAAAGCTGCCAGGCAATGGCAGCTTTTTTGTCTTCTATTAATCGAACAGAACACTGACGGAGTGCTCGTGTTGGACACGAAGGAGTGCATCTGCAAGCAATGGTGCCACAGACAGCGACTTGATTTTAGAGATCCGCTTTTCCTCCGGAAGGAAAATAGAATTGGTTACAAGCAGCTCTTTGATCGGCGATTGATCGATTTTCTTCACAGATGGATCCGAAAGTACGGCATGAGTTCCACAGGCATAGATATCTTTCACATCATGCTTGAGGAGCGCTTCCGCAGCAATTGTAACTGTATCGGCGGTATCAATCATATCATCCACGATAATTACGTGTTTGCCTTCTATGTCACCGATGACATTAACCTGACCTGGTTCTCCCGGCCCCTGCCTGCGCTTATCTACGAAAGCAATCGGCAGATCCAGAATGTTGGCCATTCTTCTTGCGCGGCTTAAACCACTCGTATCCGGTGCAACGATGACTGTATCCTGCAGATTCTTATAATTTTCTTTGTAATACTGTGCAAGAATCGGAATACCAAGCAGCTGATCCACCGGCGTATTGAAGAAGCCTTGGATTTGAGGCGCATGCAGGTCGAGAGTGATCACACGTGATATGCCCGCTGTTTCCAGAAGGTTTGCAATCAATTTCGCAGTGATCGGCTCACGAGGACGTGCCTTTCGGTCTTGACGTGCATAACCGAAGTAAGGAATGACCACGTTGATCGTCTTCGCCGAAGCACGTTTCATCGCATCAATCATAATAAGCAGCTCCATCAAGTTCTCGTTGACAGGCTGGGACGTCGGTTGGACGATATACACATCATCCCCGCGGACGCTTTCTTCAATGTTGATCGTAATTTCTCCATCACTGAAACGGATGACGGAACTCTTTCCTAAAGGTACTTCCAGAATGTCCGCTATTTCCTCCGCCAACGGCTCATTGGAATTCATGCTGAACAGCTTCATCTTTGATTCTGAACTCATATAGATCTCTCCCGTACAAAAAAAGTGAAAACCGGATTAAGGTTTATGAAAAAAATACAGCAGCGTTTTCCGCCCCTATAAATGGAAAGTACACCTTCTTATTATAGCATCAAAATCCCCTATGCTTAAATCAGACTCCTGTTCCATTTATTCCCTCAGATCCTCCTTCTCTTATCCAAGGCAGGATGAAGATAAAAAAAGGAGGCCGACAGGACAAGTAATCCTCCTGTCAGAATAGGAACAGTTGTCCCGTACACTTCCGCCAGCCATCCTGCAAATAAAGCGGAAACCGGCATGAGGGACCACGTCATGAAGCGGCTTGTCGCCTGCACTCTCCCGAGCAGATGCGCCGGACTCCCCTGCTGACGGATAGTAAGGATACATGGACTGCTGATGGAAGCTGTTCCTGTACCGACGGCATTCATCACAGCCAGCCACCAGAAAGACCCCCCTGCCGCGAAACCTACAATAGACGCCCCACCGAGAACGCCTGTGCAGAAGAGAAGCGTCCGGTATGTCATTCGTTTACTGAGCCAGCTGGACGCGAAGGATCCTGCCACAGCTGTAATGCCCCCAACAGAAAGAAGAAAACCAATGGGGACGGTGGCCATGTTAATGGTGGAATTCAAATGCACAATGTACATGGTAAGAAACATGGTCGTTCCGAAAACAGAAAACAGCATAGCAAGGTTCGTGTGAAGAATCGCTTTGACAGACCAAACATAACGAAACCCTTCTTTCAACCCGGATATCATTCCGTCTTTGTTCTTTCCACTCCATGCCGGCGGTTGTATAGGAAGGCTCCAAACGACCAAAGCCCCGATCAGAAACGAGAAACTATTCAGGATCAATCCAACTCCGGGGTTCCAAATACTCAGAAGAATCCCTCCAAGCCCCGGGGACAGAAACACAGCAGCCTGAAAAGTTCCACTGTTGACAGCATTCATAGCCGGCAGCTCTTCCTCTTTTACTAATTCAGGAAGAATAGCAAACTGAGATGTTTGATAGAGTTGGGTACACACGCCCACAAACAGTGCTGCTGCATACAGATGCCAGATTTCCAGCTGACCCGTTATGTATAGAATCCCTAAAAGTCCAATAGCTGAAAATCGGGACAGGTCACTTCCCAAAAGAAGGAACTTCCGGTTGAAACGGTCCGTCCACACACCAGCCAACGGCTGAAGGAGAACAGGCAGCCTTTCCAATGCCGCAACGATTCCCATACTTAAAGGAGAACCTGTGATGGATAAGACAATCAGTGGCAGAGCAATCAAGTAGATTTGATCTCCGAAGAAAGATACAAGATTCCCTCCAATGAACCGGAAAGCCGGATGACGAAAGGTGTATCGTCTCTTATCTTCGACAACGTCCGGAACGGCTCCCCTCCTCATTTACATCCCAAATAAGCTTTCATATCTGTTCCCATAGATTCAATTACTTCCGGATTTCCCTCATAAACATTCCCTTCCTGCTTAACAAGTCGCGCAGATTTCAACAGTTTCAAATGATGGTGAATGGTCGTCTTTCCCATCCCCAGCTCTGTCGTCAACGATTGGAGCGAATGCGGTTCCTCCATCAGCCGCTTCAATACCCTCAAACGTGTTTCATCCCCCAGCGCTTTGTATCTTTGCACCAGCTGTTTGTTCGGAACATCCGCTTCCGGATAGATGCTTCCATTCGCTGCTGCATAGTAAAACACCTTCACGCCTTCCAAGTCGGCCTCCACATTCCACGGACGATAAACATAGTGAGGGATAAGGATAACTTTATGGACTCCCGGCTCCGGGAGATACTTCACTCCATCTGTTGCCCACTCCACAAGCTGTTCCGCATTCATCTGCTTCTGCCTCTTCTGTTTAGAAATATGATCTCTCGTTAAAATGGAAGAAAGCTTTTCCTTATCCGGACGTATCACGGTCTCAAACCAGCCTTCCATCACCTTCCCCAAGTGCTCCTTCAACTGTGTGCCGGAAACATGCATAATAAATGCCAAGTAGCCGGGCAGGAAAGGATGATTCTTTAATTCTTTCTGGAGCACATGCAGCGCTTCCTCAGAACCTTCCAAAAGCTCTTGTTTTCTGGCTTCATACTTCCTCCCAAGATAAGGAACAGCATAGGATTTCAATTCCTCATTCGACAGCCCTTCGATAAAGGACTGAAATTCACTCATCTGTGTAAAGTTCCCTTGATGAAGCAGCTGCAAAAGCGTCTTCCATGTATTATGTTCTTTCACATAGGATAGGTGGTCGATCATATCGCTTGAGAAAGAGGCAAGAATCAATTCCCGATCTTTCTCCTTCCATTCCAGCGTGTCCAATAAGGAATCGTTGGTAATGGCTGCAATGCCAAGAGCCGCTTCCCATAATAAAGAAGACTTCACCTCCACCTCATACGTCTCTCTGTTCAGCTTCGTCCCTGCAGAAAATAATTCCATATTATCCCTCCTATCTACATTCTATACATATAGAACATAATATTCAAACTATTTGAAATAAAAAAACTCAAAAATCCTTTCTTGCTACTTTTCTAGTAAACAGCACATTCAGTCATAGGAATAAAGTGCCAAAATCCTCCTATTTCGTTGAAAAGCATGGAATCAATTGGTAAGGTGATAAAAACTTCCAATTAATCCTCATCCATGACAAAACAAAAGGAGAGTTATGTTTTATGAAGAAACTTGCAAAAGTAGGAATCGCTTTAGCCGCTGTAGGTATCTTGAGCTTTGGGGACGTTACAGGTTCGACCTCTTCCGTCGTGGAAGCAAAAAGCATGACATCCGACACCCTTCACCACGCAGGTTCCACTTCTTTCGGAAGCGATTGGAAAAGTGGACGCGTAGGATTCTGGGGCGGTTGTGCTCTATCCGGTTGGTTAGGGACATTTGAATGCCATGAGTCCCAACTTCCTTGGTAATAAAACGACTACTCATAAGAAATGATAATGGAATGAATCCAAAAAGCCCCTGTTTCCTTGTTGAGAGGAAACAGGGGCTTTTTGATATAGAGATCTTTTATTATTTATTACCTTGCTTGACCCATTCGGCTACGGAGATGGTTCGTTTCGTCTGATGTTTGACAGCTGCCTGAACATCTTCCACCATCTTGCCTTCCTGATCTACGGTCACGCTCGTACCATAAGGGTTGCCTCCTGCGCCGAACAGAACAGGATCTGTATAACCAGGAGAAGCGATAATGGCGCCCCAGTGCATCATGGACGTGTAAAGAGACAACAGGGTAGCTTCCTGACCACCATGTGGGTTTTGAGCAGACGTCATACCGCTGACAACTTTGTTGACTGTTTTTCCTGAAGCCCAAAGACCGCCCTGCGTATCAAGGAACTGCTTCATTTGAGCAGGCATGTTCCCGAATCGTGTCGGCACACTGAAGATCAAGGCGTCTGCCCACTCAATATCATCGGAGCTTGCAGTCGGAACGTCTTTCGTCGCATTTACGGTCGCTTTCCAAGCATCATTCGCCTCGATAACAGAAGCAGGTGCTAATTCCTCTACTTTAACAAGCCTTACCTCCGCTCCTGCTTCTTCCGCTGCTTCTTTCGCCCATTTCGCCATCTGATAATTCGTACCACCCATACTATAAAAAACAACAGCTAATTTTACATTTGCCATCTCTTCCATCTCCTTTTGCTTACCGAATAGTTTATTTAGAAATCCCATTGGAATCTTCCCTTCTTGAAATCTCGAAACTGAGATATGTCCTACAAAAAGAATTATACATCTCATTTATCTTGAAATCAAGATAAAAATTCATTATTAAAAAACCCCTTCTGATGGAAGGGGTCTAGTGTATGGGTAATTGGATACGGAAGGTCGTTCCCGCGGAAGAACTATCAAACAGGACAAGATCTCCCCCAAGAGACTGGGCGATCATTTTACTAAACGGGAGACCGAGACCGAGGCCACCGGTTTTATACTTCTTCTCTTCTCCCCTGTAAAACCGCTCAAAGATGAAGTCTCTTTCTTCTTCTTTGATTCCACCACCTGTATCCTCGACATCAATATAGATCCATTGTTCCCGCTGATCCATGCGGATATAGATGTCTCCTTTTCCCTCTATCGCATGAGAGGCGTTGTTGAGCAGATTCGTAATAATTTGTTGGAACCGCATAGAATCCATGGGTATGTCTACATCTTCAGAAAGAAGATCCACGGAGATGGTAAGGTTGTCCTTCTCCTGACCTACTTCCCAATGATGGACCGATTCCTTAACCGTACGATTGACGGACTGGATTTCCTTCGTTAGAGGAACGGAATTGGCTGCAAACGTGTTGAACGATAACAGATCGAGGACCATCCGCTCCAGCTTCTCTGTCTCCTTCAACGAGACCCTTATGAAGTCTTCCGCTTCCTCTTCCTCAACAATCCCATCCTGAACGGCTCGCAGCATGCCGCTGATCGACGTCACCGGTGTCTTCAATTCATGGGTAACTCCGGCAAGCAGCTGACTACGGAGCTCTTCCAGATGCTGCAGTTTCCCGGACATCTCCTGAAAAGACTGAATAAGGTCGTAAATTTCCGCTTCTTTCACCCGCTCATCATCGATATGGAATCCGTAATTTCCTGCCTCTACTTCTCTCGCTGCCTGAGCAACTTCCTGAATAGGCTTAGACAGCCGCTTTGACAAGAAGTAGATAGCCAACCAGCCCAGCAGCGCAAGACAAACGAGGATGAAAAACAACTGCCAATACTCCTGATCGACCTTCGTCAAGTTCTCCTTCGATTCCAGAAGAATGACCCATCCGACGGTGGCATCGTTAATTTCGACAGGTTTGGAAACCATGTAAAACAACCCGGAGCTGGTGTCCAGTTTTTGAATAGTCTGCTCTTCATCAAGAAGGTCGACGGCAAAGCGCTGTGGAAGCCTCTGACCTCTGGGCCGGTCCTGGAACAGAATCGTACCCTGCTGATCAACGACGTACAAATCAGGACGGCTGTCCATGTTCATGAAGTCTTCCCTGCCTTGAATGACGACGTCTTCCTCTTCCTGCGGCTGGACCTGTCCATCATTCACCAGGCGGCCGGCCGTCTGTTCGGCAACGAATTGCATCATACTCAGGCGATTATCCATCGTCTGATGGCGGATCCAGGCGACCGATATGATCCCGATTACGAATAATCCGATGACAAGCGTCCACACATACCTGGTCGTCCAATAACGCTGTAACGGCACTTTCTTTTCAGTAAACACTGAGCTGATATCCTAACCCGCGCAGCGTGCGTATTTCCCCTTCCGAAGAAGGCCAGCTCTTCAAAGCATGACGGATGCGCTTGATACTGACATCGACGGCACGGTCACTACCCTCGTACTCCCATCCCCACACTTTCTCTATAAGCTGGTCTCGTGTAAATGTCTGATTAGGGTGCTCCGCAAGAAAAGTGACTAAAGAAAGATCCCTTGGTGTCAGCGTCACTTCTTCCCCATCCACCTTCACTCGATGACCGATGATGTCGACCTCCAACTTACCGAAACTCTTTACAGGCGATGTCTGCGTTCCAGCCCGTCTCAAAACTGCTTTGACACGTGCCACCACTTCATCTCCGACGAATGGTTTGGCAATATAGTCGTCCGCCCCGTGATTGAGTCCTGTAAGCCGGTCATCCACTTCACTGAGAGCCGTCAACATAATAACAGGGCATTCGCTTTCCTTACGAATATCAGTCAATAAATCCCAGCCATTCTTCCCGGGCAGCATGACATCCAGGATTACCAGGTCCGGCGAAGCACTCTGAAAGGTATCAAGGACCTCGTCTCCCCGAAACACCTGTATAGTCTCAAATCCTGCTTTCTTCAGATATGCCTTCAACACCTGGCTGATCGGCATTTCATCTTCTACAATCATGATCTTACTCACGGTATCTTCACCTTCTCCAGTTGAAATCTAGTTTCAGAATAACATAAGCGGTAAGGAAAGAAGGTGTCCGACCCTCTTACTTGAAGGACCGCATAAAATAATTCAAGAAAAGACCACCCTGTGGGCGGTCTCTCTATTGCTCTTAAAGATTGTTCTTTATTTCATATTCCTCCATCTTTTCATCAAGCCAGGAGGTGTATTCTTCATTAACTTTAGAGTCATATAACGCGTCCGTAACCTCTTCTTTTACGTCTTCATATGTCGCTTCTTCGGCATCCGTATGATCGGTTACTTCAATAATGTGAAACCCATATTCCGTTTCCACAGGGTCGCTCACTTCCCCTGCTTCCATGGAGAAGGCGGCATCGTCAAATGCATCCACCATTTCCCCTTTTCCAAACGTCCCGAGATCCCCGCCGGAATCTTTCGTTGCCTCATCCGTCGAATACTCTTCTGCCAAATCAGCAAATTTCTCTCCGTCATTATATTTATCTAGAACCGTTTGTGCCTCTTCTTTCGTTTCCGTGAGAATATGCCTTGCCGTCACTTGCTCCGGCTGATTAAAACTATCTTTATTCTCTTCAAAATAAGTTTCCTTCTCTTCATCCGTAATGGAGACCCTGTCTTTTAATAGTTTCTCAAGCGTCAGGTATTCTTCCAAATCCGCTTGAAAATCCTCCAGGGACACCCCGTTTTCATTGAGGGCGCTCAGGAAGTCATCCTTGCTGCCATATTGATCGTAATACGTCTCCATTTCTTCCTTCATCTTGTCCTGATCCACTTGGATATCATTCTTCTCTGCTTCCATCTCTACTATTTTACTTGTTACTAATGAATCAAGGGCGTCGTCTCCATATTGACTGACGAGCAACTCATATAAATCATCTTTGGAAATCTCTTCTCCATCTACTGTGGCAACAGCTTCCTGTTTGGCCCCGACATTCACACTGAGCAGGATACAGAGCGCCACAACAACCAGCGCTCCTATCCCTCCGAACATAACCTTTTTATTCATTACATATCTCCCTTATGATTCTTCCTGCGAAGACAGGATGACCTGTACCGTCTGCGCTTGGCCGTCACGATAGTATTTCACAGACACTTTATCTCCTGCTTTGTGATCGGTGTACAGATATTTACGGAGATCACTGGAGCTTGTCACCTGCTGATCATCAATCGAAACGATGACATCCTCTTCTTTCAAACCTGCTTTTGCGGCAGCAGACATTTCATCAATGGAACCGATGATGACCCCTTCTTTCACATCTTCCGGCAGTGTCTGCGTGTAATAGGCAGGCACTTGGTCGATGCTCACTACCCCTACACCTAGATATGGGCGGTCAACCTTTCCATCATCTGTAATGTCAGCGATCAGATCCTTCACATCATTACTAGGGATGGCAAACCCTAAGCCCTCCGCTTCTTCACTGGCGATTTTCAGACTGTTGATTCCAATAAGCTGGCCTGCAGAGTTGATCAATGCACCACCGCTGTTTCCAGGGTTAATGGCTGCGTCGGTCTGAATGACGTCAAGATCCCACTCTCCGGCAGACGTGGAAGTAGTGATCGTACGACTCTTGGCACTGATAATTCCTTGTGTCACGGTTCTTGATAAGTCGAGTCCCAGTGGGTTACCGATGGCAATGACTTCATCACCGGCCCGGACATTATCTGAATCGCCGAAGGCAAGCGGTTTAATATCATAGTCTCCATCAATTTTCAGCACGGCAATGTCTGTCAAAGCGTCGGTCCCGATTACTTCGGCATCTACTTCGCTGCCGTCATTCAAGGAGATTTTCAATTCGGACGCTCCCTCCACCACGTGGTTGTTTGTAACGATATAGGCAGCATCATCCGTCACTTTATAGATGACCCCGGAGCCTGTTCCTTTTTCCGTCGTTTCTGCTGATGCCTGGAACGGGCTTTGCTGTGTTGTCATATTGACGACGCCGACGATTGCATCCGAAGCTGCTTCCGCAATGTCGGCCGTGGATTTACCGGAATCCGAAGCTATTGTCGACACATCTACATCCGCCGCCTCCTGCGTCGCACTTTCCACTACAGCATCTTTGCCATTATCCTGTGCTTGATCCCCGTACGACGTAATTCCTAATGTAAGCGCAGATCCAAGCACACCTGCGGATAGTGATAACCCGATTACTTTAAATAGTGACTGCTTTTTTTCACCCATTTGTATCCCTCATTCCGTAAGATTTTTTCTGATACGCTTACTATAAAACCGGAATGTGTCAGCTGTATGACAGCACAGGATTTTTCATAAACAAAGAAGCTCACTCCCTACTGCGGGGAGTGAGCTTCTTCTTTAAATAATATACACGCCTGTTTCATTCTCTTTAGTTTTTCGGCGGCGTCCAGCGCGGTGCTTCACTTCCTTTTGGATAATCCACCCCGTCCGGATACTTGATCAATTCGACCAAGCTCCCCCAGGGCGTTTTCCCATACACTCCTGCATTATGAGGTCCGTCCTCTTCATCATCCAACGAATGGGGCGGGGACAGTAGAGAACCTCCAGCCGCTTCAAAACGTTCAGAAGCTTGTTCGATATTATCTACATAGAAGGCGAAATGGTGGATGCCTATATCTGAAATACGCAATGGTTCCTTATCCGGTTCGGTTCCCAGCTCAAAAAGCTCCAACGTAGGACCGTCGCCAATTCTCAATAACCGCATATGAATAATGGACGTTCCCTCCGGCAGTCCCAACTGCTTCTCCACTTCATCTCCTGCCATAGGTTCTTGTTCCGGGCGCTGCACATCATAGCTGACCTCGGCACCAAAGGCTTCCTGGAAAAAGGCGGTCGCCTCTTCTATACTGGGCACAGTCATTCCTATATGGTCGATTCCTCTTGTCATTACAATCTCCCCTTCCATCCTTACTTCCCCGTTATCCCCCTGCAGAAAAACGAGACATAGAATGGATCATGGAAGATCCGCTTATTCGAAATCGTACGTTAGGTTCCACTGTTGACGGGCATCATCCATTAAATCCATAACCTCTCGAGATAAAGCGAGCGTCCAATTGTCCACTTTATTCAAGATCAAATCGTTCATAGCCTCCACTTCATATTGAAGCGCATCTGCTTCCACTCCGGCTTCGACTGTTTCCACAGAGCCGTCGGCTGTATAAGTGATGGTTGCTTTATCAGCTCTCGGGAAGTTATCCACCGTAATAAACCCTTCATCACCGGCGACAATGCCGCGTTTCGGCATTTTTGCCCGCATCGCAAGGGAAACGACTACCATCTCATCATGGTCATTCTTCATGACGATACCAGACTGTTCGTCTACTCCTGTCTCATGCTTCTTCACCGTAGTATGCAGCTCCGTCGGCTGCCCTGAGAGGAAGAAACGTGTAAAGGAAAGAGCATAGGTCCCGATATCAAGCATTCCCCCACCGGCAAGATCCGGATTAAAGAAGCGGTTTTCCGGATCATCTTCCTTACAGCTTCCGAACGTCACGTTGACCATATTGATCCTGCCGATTTTTCCTTCTTCGATCATTTCACGGAGCTTCTTGTACAGCGGCATATGGTAAATGGTCATGGCTTCTGCTACTACCAATCCTTTCTCTTCTGCCAATTCCGCAATCGCTTTTAACTGCCTGCCGTTCATCGTAATCGCCTTCTCACAAAGAACGTGCTTGCCGTTCTTCAAAGCATCCATGATGTAAGAATAGTGAATGCTGTGCGGTGTCGCTATGTAGACGACATCGACTTGATCGTCCCGGTACATATCCTCTGTATTCTCATAGACATGATCGACGCCCTCTTGTTCCGCGAACCGGCGGGTTTTGTCCATATTTCTTCCCCACACACCGTAGATATGCCCATTCACCGCTTTGATTGCTTTGGCGAAATCTCCAGCGATTCCTCCAGGTCCGACAATACCCCAATTAACTTGTCCCATTTCAATTCTCTCCTTTTATAGTGATCTCTCTTATCCCAGACGGTCCTGCCACCAATGCTTTCGTTACAACAGAGGTGAACAAGGACGTGTCGATCACACCCGTCAATCCTTTTAACCGGCCTTCCAAACCGGAATCTGCCTTATCCGGATCGACGTAGACATCCAGCAGCAGGTTCCCGTTTTCCGTTATGACGGCCCCGTCTTTATCTTCACTCATCCGAATATTCGCCTGAAGCACTGGGAACGATTCCAATTTGCGGCGGACGTAAGGAAGAGCCTGTGGGAGTACTTCCACTACCACCGGATGTTCGAAGGTCAACGCAGGAACGAACTTCGACTCATCCACAAGCAGCACGTACTCATCTGCCATATAAGCGACAAGCTTCTCTTCCGTATGGATGCCGCCCCCGCTCTTAAGCGCATGCAGCTGCTGATCTACTTGATCACATCCGTCGAAAGCTATATCGATAGAGGGGACGTCGGACAACGGAAGTACCTGCAGACCTTCGCTCACACAATGCTGTTTCGTTTCCCAGGAGGGTGTTACGACCTTTACAGAACGACCACTGTCTTTCAGAAAGGTGACGAGATGCTTTATCGTGCTTCCACCTCCCAGCCCGACAGTCATCCCGTTTTCTATATAGGTCAAAGCTTCTTCGGCACACTGTTTCTTAACATCCATTCGCTTACTCCCCTTCTCGTATCAATGCCTTCGCTGTCTCTTCTGTCGTGACAAGAACGTTGAGATGCCCTGCTGTCAAGGCCGCCTTGATCGCTTCCACTTTTTCATTCGATTCCGCTACTCCGATGGAATACCTCGTTTTATGAAGAGCTTGCAGGTCAATAGAGATCGTCCGGTGCAGGAGTTCCGTGTCCATCATCCGCCCTCTTTTGTCATAGAAATTGGAACAAATATCTCCTGCGACTTCTCCCTCTTCCATCTCTGCAGATAATGTTCCACCGTAGAAAGCTTTCCAATTATCGCCTTGATTGATCGCAGGTGATCCTATTCCAACAACCGCTATCGTCAGCCGGTCCCATAAAGCTTTTACTTCCTGAAAATGTCCGGAAGCGGCCAGTGCCGATTTTAATTCCTCATTGCCCGCAATAGCAGGGACATCGATCAATGTCGAATCCCCCTTCCATTTACGGGCAGCTTCGTAAACGATGGTATTCGCGTGATAACGACTTGCAAGCTTCCCGTCAGGTCCTCCGATTAACGGAACGCAAATAACTTCTTCCTGCGGTTTTTCAGGCTCCAACTCTTCGGCCACCGCAGCAAGGGAAGTCCCCCACGAGAAACCGACGACATCACCGGCTTGAACGATTCGGTCAAGAAATTTCGCACATGCCTGCCCCATCGCTCTCCGCTTCTGATCCTTGGTTTGATTTTCCTTGTCAGGGACGAGAAGGACTTCCTTCAGACCAAACCTTTCTTTCAACTGTTCGCTTACCGCAATATCGTGGAAAGCCTCATAGTTGATACGAATCTGGACAATTTCTTTCTCTCTGATTTTTTTCAACATCCGACTGATGGTCGTCCGGTAGATTCCTAGTTCTTTGGCAATTTGACTCTGCGTCATGTCCTGTTCATAGTACATCCGAGCTATTTGGTAGAGTTTCTTCAACTCTTCTCTCTCTTCCATAGACAACCCCCTTTGCACAAATGTATAACATTAAGGTCATTTGTGCAAACGAAAGCATTCCATAATATTCCACAAAATAAAAACCCGCCAGCCTAAAGAGGCTGACGAGTTTGATAGGTGATTTCTCCACCGGCCATCGTCAGGACAGCTGTACCGCCATCTTTCACCGGGTGCTTATCCCATAATACGAGGTCCGCATCCTTACCGACTTCGATACTGCCGGTTTGATCTTGCAGACCAAGCACTTCTGCAGCACGGATCGTTACACTCTCCAATGCTGTATCCGCATCCAGGCCTGCTTCCACCGCAAGCTTCACGGACGTCTTCAGCTGCTTGACCGGCACGACCGGATGATCGGTGATGATAGAGAAAGAAATCCCCTGTTCATCAAGGGCTCTATACGTATCCCATGACATGCCGCTTAGTTCGACTTTACTCCGCCCGGAAAGTGTCGGTCCGATGGAAAACTTGCAGCGATCCTTGTATTTCACCAATGCAGGTACAATCCGGTGGCCTTCGGTGACGTGTTCCAGGTGCAGGTCAAGATCGAATTCTTCTGCAATTCGTATGGCTGTCATGATATCGTCCGCCCGATGAGCATGAACACAGACAGGTATCCGACGCTCCAGCACTTCCCCAAGCGATTCCTTCCGTAAATCTCTCGGGGAAGGACTTTTCAGATATTCAGCGGCCAGCACCAATTGTTCCCGGATCATTCCGGCAATGCCCATTCGTGTCGAGGGCGTGCGTCCCTGCTGACCATGATATTTCTTCGGATTTTCGCCGAATGCCATCTTTAACCCGGCACGCTCACGAACGATGATGTCTTCAAGGATAAACCCGGGCTTCACTTTTACAATCGCGGTGATTCCACCTATGACGTTGGCACTACCGGGAAGCACCTGTGCAGTCGTCACACCACCTTCTGCCGCATCAAAAAATCCACGGTCGAACGGGTTGATGCCGTCAATGGCTCGAAGGTGGGGAGTGAGTGCTTCGGTCGTTTCGTTGAAGTCGGCCCCCTCCCAACCAATACCTTCTTCATCAATGCCAAGATGCGTATGGGTATCGATAAAACCAGGGGTCAGAATCATCCCCATGCCGTCGATCACTTGTTCATAGTTTCCGAGATCCGCTTCTTTTGCTGTGCAGATCTGTTTGATTTTCCCCGCCTCGACAAGGACGGTCGCGTCTGTTTCTCTTTTTCCTCTTACAGGTTCCAAAACGACATTACAAATGGCTATCATCGGACGTCCCTCTCTTCTATCTGTAAATATTCATAGACCCGGCAGGCCAACTGGACATTGAACCAGTCATCGAACCGGTCAAAGGTCACATCAAGAATTTCCTGAACACGGTTGATGCGGTAATACAATGTATTATGATGGATGTTCAGCTCCTTGGTCACCTTCTTCAAGTCTTTATCAAACCGGACATAGGTGATCAATGTGTGCAGCATGTCGTTATTCTTTTCTTTGTCATACCTCATCAAAGGACCAAGAAAGTCAGATACATAGAGAGAGAGGTCTTCCTCACTGTTCTGAAGAAGAAAGCGATAGAAACCTGCATCGACGAAGCTCATCACATTTTTCGACGGCTTCGTCTTTAAGACCTGGATGCACTTCTCCGCATCTGCATAGGACTTATTCAATTGGAAAAGATTCTTATGGACACGGCCGACACCAGCTTTAAGCGGCGCGGAGGATCGTTCCAGCATGTGAACAAGCGCCTTCATCTTCTGACGCGCAGACCCTTTACCTTCTGATTCCGGAAAGCTGATCATAGCGAAAACATACGAGCGGTTCATGGAAACAATCCCGTTCAACTCAAGCTTCGTTACTACACTTTCGAGCGCGTCCCCTATCTCTTCCCGCTGACGCCTGGAATTGACCGTCATCATCTCTTCCCCCATCTTGTCCGGATCGACATGACAGAGCACCATCGCATAAAAATCGGCTGGATAGAGGCCAAGGTTGGATGCCTGCACTTCGACCACCGGATCACGCTCCCCTGTCAGAATTCCTTCTACCAGCTGTCCCTTCGCCTGCTGCTCCGCCTCCCTTATGGAATCCTCTTTCGTTAATTCCAAGGAAAGAACGGTCGTCCCGTATTCAAATAAGACGATATCATTCTCGAAGAAATCGGCAGAATCAATCCACACACAGACAAATCCCCACACAGAGACCGGACCCGTGATCGGCAGAACGACGAGCTGCTCGCCTGCATGAGCAATCTGCTGCCATTTATTCATTTTAATAACTTTCTTGACCCTGTCATGACTGAGAAACCTGTCCGGGAGTCCCTTCTCCCCCGCTTCCTCATCGACGAACAGCGGCTTAAGGAGCGCATCATACACGGCGAAAGGGTACCGGACCATCGTTTTCATCGTTTGAATGATCCCTTGAACTCCGCCTCCACTGGCGGCTACGTTCGTCAAACGATGGTGGAAATCCGTTGTACGCTGCATCGTTTCGTGTTCTTTCCTTAACGCCAGATGGGTCTGCTGTAAGGCCTCCCGCTGCCTCTTCTCCTGACGGTACAACCGTGCATGCATGATAACAACAGCGATATGATCCGCCAGCGCCTCCACTAAGTGGAGGTCGTGCTCTGTCAGATAGGGATGGTCCCTGAAACTGTCCAACGTGAGGACACCGATTGTTTCCTTATGAAACAAAAGCGGGACCGACAGCATGCTCTCTGGTATGGAACGTTCCTCAGCCGCCTCCAGATAATGCTCGTAATTAAAAGCGGACATCGTTTCCATTGCTTCCTTAATGGATCCTGTACCTTGCAGAAGCGAAGCTCTCCCGCTTTCAAACACACGGCCGCTGACACCTTCTCCTGGCTTCAGTCTCGTCTTCTTATATCCGGAATCACGAAAACCGACAGCTGCTTCCACGAGGAGTTTCCCGATTTTCTCATCATAAAGAAACAGAAATCCGGAATCCGCCGCTGTGACAGCATCCACCACGGAATCCAAAATGATCTGCAGGAACCCTTCCTCATACATCCTCGAGGAGAGGGTATGAGAGACCCCGGTCAATACGTGGAGCGCATTCTTCCTTTTCTGTTCATTCGTATGATGAAGAAGCAGCTTCAGCCATGCTTCATGCTCTTTCAGGAAAGAGGCAGCTGCCCCTTCATCATACTTGTGACGCCCGATCAGAACGACCATCACATCTTCCCCGTTATATACCCATCGATCTCCCGTCTCCCTTATCGTTCCTTCTTCCATACAAAGGGAAAGGGAAACCCATTCAGAAATAGAGTCGGTGTATGTTTTCTCAGACACACTGGTCCTTGTATGTTTATCGACGATGACGATATCCTCCAACCGATACCTTGCCTTCAGTTGCTGCAATAGTTCTTTTTCCATAGGTGCCACCTCTAAAATAACTATAAGGAATTTTCAGAAAAAAGTGTATGTCAATCTAAGGGAATTCCCTCTTTGACTGCATCGATCCATTCATGATACCTGTCAATCAGGACAGATTTGTTCTTGTCATAAATCCGACGGAGCTCTTGTACCGGGTTCTCATGATCGTCGACGCGGAAGTCGACGAAAGGAAATCCTTTTACCGAGGCTACCTTGATGACCGCAGACTGTTTCCCACGGATGTCTCCACCGGCTGCATCACCGGCATGAAGGGCTTCAAGAAGCTTTTCGGCGAGTGATCCCTCCGCCTCTTTAAAGGCGGAAACCATCTGTTCAAGGACTTCCGGTCCGGTAAGCAGATTCCCTTGGACCGCCCATTGGTCTCCGACAATATGTCCTTTATAATCATCGTTCTCCACCCCTGTATAGACGCTGCTGTTTCCATATTGGTCCATCACTGAAACTTGGCGCAGTTCTTTGCCCGGGTCATGAAAGAGGAGATGGTTGAGCGTTTCATTGGCCGTCCGCCCTTTCTTCAGATGGTCCACGCCCTCCTGGCCTAATGCCGGATTGACCCATCCCTGGGTGATGACGATCCCCACATTCGGTTCGATATGGGGAGAATAGGCACCGACGCCTGGAAACCGCGTGGCAACAGCAGCTCCGAAATTGCCCGTTTCCGGACAGCGGGCCATGATAGAAAATGTATTTAGCTTCATAACGTTACACCTCATGACAGGCCACATAGTGACCCTTCTTTATTTCTCTAAATTCCGGTACTTTGGTTTTGCAATGTTCCTGTGCAATCGGGCAGCGGGTATGGAACCTGCAGCCTGACGGCGGGTTGTCCGGACTCGGTATTTCCCCCGCGAGCGTGATTTTCTCCCGCTTCGTATGAATATCAGGAACCGGAATGGAAGACAGGAGCGCTTTCGTGTATGGATGGAGGGGATGCTCATAAAGCTCATCACTATCGGTCAATTCGACCATCTGCCCTAAGTACATAACCCCTACGCGATCGCTGATATATTGGACGACACTTAAATCATGGGCGATGAAAAGATACGTGAACCCGTATTCCTCCTGAAGGTCCATCAGCAGGTTAATAATTTGCGCCTGAATGGAAACATCAAGGGCAGCAACAGGTTCATCTGCCACGATGAACTTCGGATTTAACGCCAGGGCTCTCGCAATCCCGATCCGTTGACGCTGCCCTCCAGAGAACTCATGCGGGTAGCGATCTTTGTAACTCTCCGGAATACCGACATCCGTAAGCAGTTTCCCGACGCGCGCCTTCCGTTCCGCCTTCGTCATACCGATCGTTTTCAACGGCTCTTCGATAATATCTTCGACGACCATCCTTGGATTAAGAGAGGCGAATGGATCCTGGAAAATCATCTGAAAATCACGTCGCTTCTGCCTCAGCGTTTTCCTGTCCCAGTCCATGATGTTCTCGCCTTCAAAATATACTTCTCCATCCGTTGCATCCAGGAGACGCATTAGCAGACGCCCGGTCGTCGACTTGCCGCATCCGGACTCTCCTACAATCCCGAGCGTTTCCCCTTTGTAGACCGTAAAGCTCAAATCGTCTACTGCTTTGACTTCACTCTTCTTTCGAAATATGCCATTGGATACATTAAAATACTTCTTCAGGTTGTCGACGCGGACGAGTTCCTCTGTCGTCATCGTTTCTCTCCTCCTCCAGCCAGCAGGCGACTCTGTGTTGTTCCGACTCCGAAGCCTTTAACGCCGGTTCCTTATGCAGGCACTGTTCCATGACGAATGGACACCGCTCGGCGAAGCGGCAGCCTTCCGGTAAATCATGCAGGTTAGGCGGCTGTCCTTCAATCGGCTGCAGCCGTTCCCTGATACCAGGACGCGGCACAGACTTCAACAACCCTTGCGTATAAGGGTGCTTCGGTCGATCGAATAGATCTTCCACGGACCCTTCTTCGACAATTTTGCCGGCATACATGACCGCCACTCTGTCACACAGCTCAGCAACAACGCCTAAATCGTGGGTGATCAGAACAATCGCGGCGTTCGTTTCATCTCTAAGACGCCTTAATAAATCCAGCACTTGCGCCTGTATGGTTACATCCAAAGCGGTGGTCGGCTCATCAGCAATGATCAAATCCGGATCACAGGACAAGGACATAGCGATTACCCCGCGTTGCCTCATCCCTCCACTGAATTGATGCGGGTATTGATGCACCCGTTTGTCTGGAGAGGGGATACCGACTTTCTTCAGCATCTCCACCGCACGTCTCCATGCCGACTTCTTGTCTTTGTTCTCATGAATCATCGGCATTTCGGCAATTTGTGTACCAACCGTATAAGCCGGATTAAGGGAAGTCATCGGATCTTGAAAGATCATCGAAATATCCTTACCCCGGACGTGCTGCATTTCTCTCTCTGTTTTCTTGAGAAGATCCTCCCCACGGTACAGGACCTGTCCGCTGACTTCTTCGCTTTTCTTCTGACCGACAAGGCGCATGATCGATTGAGAGGTCACACTTTTTCCACAGCCGGACTCACCGACGACTGCGAGAATTTCTCCTTGCTTTACTTTTAAATCGACACCGTCCACCGCTTTGACTATCCCTTTCTTCGTATGAAAATGCGTCTTCAGATTTTGTACTTCCAGCACATACTCAGACATCGGCTTCCTCCTTATGCAGACTCATTCTTCAACCTTGGGTCAAGGGCATCCCTTAATCCATCGCCCATCGTATTGAAGCTGAACACGGCAAGCGTAATGGCGATGCCCGGGAATACCGCCGTCCACCAGGCCGTTTCCATCCAACTCTTCCCTTCACTCAGCATAATTCCCCAGGACGGTGTATCCGGAGAAACTCCGAGACCGAGGAAGCTGAGCGCCGCTTCTGCCAAGATAGCGAAAGCGAAGGAAAGAGTCACTTGCACGATAAGCGGGGCCACACTATTGGGGAGAATGTGTTTCCACATGATCTTCATATTGCTCACTCCCATCGAGCGGGCCGCTTCGATATACAGAGAATTCTTGATGGAGAGCACCGATCCCCTTGCGATCCTGGCGAAAATAGGTGTGTACACAATCCCGACAGCGATCATCAAATTCGTGAGGCTTGGTCCTAAGATAGCCATAATGACTAGGGCAAGCAGAATATCCGGGAAAGCGAACATGACATCCGTCAGCCTGGACAGCACATGATCGACCCATCTGCCGTAATAAGCAGCAACGACTCCGATGATGGTCCCACAGACAAAGGACAGACCGACCGAAATAATACCGACTTGTAAAGAGATCCTCGTTCCATAAATGATCCGGCTCAAAATATCACGTCCGAATTGATCGGTACCGAGCAGGTGGGCCATACTCGGTCCCTCCAAAATAGCGTCCGTCATCATTTCGTATGGATCATAAGGGGCAATCAGCGGGGCAGCGACCGCCATCACTGCAAACAAAAGCGTCATGCCAAGTCCGAAAACACCGACTTTATTTTTTTTGAATTGATACCATAAATCAGACATCACGATTCTCCTTTCTTAATATCTGATTTGCGGGTTCAGGAATCCGTAAATAATATCCACAACCAGATTGACAATCACAAAGGCGCTTGCAATGAACAGAATCGTCCCTTGCAGCAGCGCGTAATCCCGGTTTGTTATCGCCTGCAGAGCGAGACGACCGACACCAGGAAGACCGAAGATCTGCTCCACGACGACAGAGCCTCCAAGCAGATAGCCCGTTTGAATGCCGAGTACTGTCACAACAGGAATGAGCGCATTCTTCAGCGCGTGTCTCCAAATCATCCGAGAATTGGAAACCCCTTTTGCTTTTGCCATTTTGATATATTCCTGATTCGTCACTTCCAGCATCGAGGAGCGCGTCATCCGCATCGCGACAGCTCCTACAGCTGTGCCTAAGGCGACAGCAGGAAGCAGCATGCTCTTCAGATTTCCCCATACGCTGTCATAAAGGCCGACGAAGCCGCCGGAAGGAAACCAGCCGGCATAGAGACTGAAGAAGAGAATCATCAATGTACCAAGCCAGAAGTTAGGAACAGATATGCCGAGCATCCCGCCAAAACTTGCTCCGTAATCAAACTTACTGTTCCTCTTGAGAGCAGCTATCGTACCAAGTGGAATGGCAAGAATAACAGCGATGATTACACTAAGCAGGGCAAGCTCGATCGTAATCGGAAGCCGGGCCATGATTGCTTCAAGCACCGGAGTGTTCGTAAATTGCGAATATCCGAAATCCCCTTGCAGAACGTTTCCGAGCCATAAGAGATATTGCTGAATGAGTGGTTCATCCAGCCCGTACTTATCTCTCAAGGCAGCTGCCTGATCCGGAGAATAACTGGTACCCAGCATGGCTGTGACCGTATCCCCGGGAACCAGCCGGACGATGAAGAACGCCACAATGGAGATTCCGAACAAGACCGGAATGGAAATAAGCAGCCGTTTGATGATGTATTGGATCATCCAATCGTCCCTCCTTGCACGTAAAGTGAAGGAAAAAGTGGCCGGAAGCCACTTTTTCGTTTTATCTATTTATTATTGGTCAACCTTCGTCTCTTCTAATGAAATCGTCGTCACCGTAGGATGAACATCAAATCCGCTTACACGATCGCTGAGTGCCGACGTCTGCGGGTTGGCGTACAAGAAGACCATCGGAGCATCTTCGGCAATCATACGCTGTGCTTCTGCATAGATTTCCGTCCGTTTCTCTTTATCCATCTCTTTACGTCCCTGTTCCAACAATGCATCGACATCCGGGTTGGAGTACGCCTGTTGGTTGTACATGCCGTCTGTATGGAAGATGTTATAAAGGAACTCATCTGGATCGACGAAACCGACCCAGCCGACAACAGTCATTTCAAAATCTCCATTACCGAGAGCATCAAAGAAGACACTGTCCTCCTGGGAGACGACCTCGACCGTCACGCCGACTTCCTGAAGCTGCTGCTTAATGACCTGCGCGGCATCGATCTGCGCTTGGTTCGTACTCACTTTCATTGTCAAACTCAAGTCAGAGACTCCTGCTTCTTCCAACAATTGACGCGCTTTGTCCAAATCCTGCTCTGGATACACGGCATCTTCCAGGTGTGCCCAGTGGTTGTCCGGAATCGGGCCGCTTCGTAGCGGAGTCGCCTGTCCCAGCTTCACGACGTCGTTGACAGCATCACGATCGACAGCCCACGCAATGGCCTGACGGACCTTCGGATCGGACAATGGACCTGCCTCGGTATTCAAACCGACATACTCCCAATACGTTCCGGCGACAGTCTCCACATTGACGTTGTCTGCCTGCTCCAATACTTGGACATCCTTCGGCTGTGTTTGGAGAAGAATATCGATCTCCCCGTTTCGGATGGCTGTAGTTCGTGCTGTTTCATCCGGAATCGAACGCCACACGACTTTATCTAAATAAGGCAGTCCATCTTTAAAGTAGTCCTCATACTTCTCCAGGACCATTTCCTGATCCTTCGTCCACTCACCCAATGTGAATGGGCCGCTGCCGGCATCCGCACCAGCCAGGTCGCCGCCGTTCTCATCGACGATCGTTTTGTTGACAATGGCATTCATCGGATAAGCAAGGAATGTCAGGAACGGAGCGACCGGCTCGGCTAAAGTCAGAACGACTGTCGTGTCATCCGGCGTCTCGATACTTTCCAAGGACTCAAACTGAGCCGCCCTTACTTCGTTTTCTATAATTCTTTCAATGGAGTACTTCACATCTTCTGAAGTCAAAGCGTCCCCATTATGAAACGTCACGCCGTCGTGGAGGGTCAAAGTATAGACCGTACCATCATCAGAAACTTCATAATCCTCTACTAAGTCTCCTTCGATTTCTCCGTAGGTCCCTTTCTCATACTTGAACAAGGTGTTGTACATGTTCTCGATGTAGCGCATGGAGGCTGCATCTGTCACGACGTGAGGATCGAGACTCTGTCCTTCGGATAGATCTGTGATCGTCAATGTTCCACCTTCCGAAGCCTCCCCTTCCTGATTATTCTCCTCCGAACCGGAATCAGATGAACCAGACTCCGTCGGGTCCTGACAGCCGGCAAGCAAGAGCAGCAGGGATACGAGCAGCAACAACCAGTAGATTTTCTTCATTCAATAATGGCCCCCTTTTTTATTTTCAGTAAATTTAAAAAATACAGTAATTTTATTATATTGTAGAAACCTGTCGTATTTATATGGGAGATGTTCCAAAGAATAAAAGCAAATGTTAGGAAAGTTTACAAATCAGGGGATCTTCAAATTTTATGGATTTGAACGTTACATTTCGGAGAGGACAGGGAATGCTTACAATGGACATTCCATAAAATTCTGGAAGGAGCAGATAAGATGAACCAGCAACAGCTCGACCGAATTAAAAACGGAAAAGGATTTATTGCCGCTCTGGATCAAAGTGGCGGAAGTACGCCGAAGGCTCTGGCTGATTACGGCATTCCTGAAGATGCCTACAATAATGAAGACGAGATGTTCGATAAAGTCCACGAGATGAGGACAAGGATCATCACCTCCCCTGCTTTCGATTCCGAAAAAATTCTAGGAGCTATTCTTTTTGAGAAAACGATGGACCGTAAAGTCGAAGGGAAATACACAGGAGACTATCTCGCGGAGAAGGGCATTGTGCCTTTTCTGAAAGTCGATAAAGGGCTTGCCGATAAAGAAAACGGCGTCCAGCTCATGAAACCGATCAACGATCTCGACGAAACGCTTCGTCGGGCGAACGAGCGGAAAATATTCGGAACGAAAATGCGCTCCGTCATTCACGATCCGGATGAAAGTGGAATCGAAGCAGTGGTTCAACAGCAGTTTGATATTGCCAAACGGATCCTCGCTTCCGACCTGATGCCGATTGTCGAACCGGAAGTGAATATTCACAGCGAAGAGAAAGAGAAATGTGAAGAGCTTCTTCGCAATCATATTCTTAAACACTTGAACGAGTTGGAAGAGGATCAGCAGGTCATGTTGAAGTTGACGATTCCAACAAAAACGAATGCGTATAAGGAACTTGTCGACCACCCGAAAGTCATTCGTGTCGTCGCTCTCTCCGGAGGTTATGAACGGGAAGAGGCCAACGAGAAGCTGACAGCGAATGATGGGTTAATCGCGAGCTTCTCCCGGGCACTTGTCGGCGATGTGTATGCAGACCAGTCAGACGAAACGTTTGATCAGGCCCTGCAGAATGCCGTCGATTCCATTTACGCAGCTTCTGTACAAAAAGGCAGATAATAGAATTCAGAAAAGGCGTACACCGTGGTGTACGCCTTTTTCATGAACGGGAAACCTATTCTAAGGAAATAGGAAATAGTAACGATATTCCTCTTTCCCTTTTCCTATCATTTGTTCATGATCCTTCCAATCTTTTATACTTTACTTAAAGAAAGGTGGTCCCCACTTATGGAAACGATGGAACAGCTTTACCAATCCAACTTCAAAGATAACGCCTACCCTTTTTATGAAAAAATGAGAGATAAACAACCCGTATTTCAAATGTCTGATGGCACTCCCGCTACGTGGCTTGTCACCAAATATGACGATGTCAAAGAAATGCTGAAGGCGCCGGGTTTCCTAAAAGATCAGACGAAGCTGATCCAGAGGACGCCTGACGATGACGGTGACAAAGAAATCACTATCTTCGAAAACATGATGCTTGATGTCGACCCCCCTGACCACACGCGCTTACGCAAGCTTGTCCAGCCCTACTTCCACCCGAAAACGATCAAGGAATTGACTCCACGGATCAGTGAAATCGCAGATGATCTAATCGAGCAAATGAAAAAGAAAGGAGGACCGGTGGACCTGATCGACGATTATGCCTTCCCTCTGCCGATCATCGTCATCAGTGAGATGCTCGGTGTACCGGCAGAAGACCGGGATAAGTTCCGGAAGTGGTCCAACTCCATCGTGGCCGCCTCCAACGAAGAGGACACGGATTTTGCAGCGGATGTGGAAGCCTTCACTACCTATTTGACCGACCTCTTTGAGAAGAGAAAGCAGAATCCGACCGACGATCTTGTTTCCTACCTTATCCAAACAGAGGAAGACGGAGAACAGTTGAGCCGGCAGGAGTTATATTCGATGATCTTCCTTTTGATCATCGCCGGTCATGAAACCACCGTCAATTTGATCGGTAACACGATGCTCGCCCTTTTTGAGCACCCGGACCAGCTGGATTCAGTCAAAAAAGATGCTTCCCTCATCCCGGGAGCCGTTGAAGAAGGACTGCGCTACTACAGTCCTGTCGACTTCTCGACAGCAAGATGGGCCGCCGACGACATGGAGTTTCGCGGGCAGACGATCCGGCGCGGCGATATGGTCTTAGCCTCCATCAGCTCCGCCAATCGGGATAACGATAAATTCGAAAAGGCAGACACGTTTGACGTTACAAGGAAGAGCAACGGTCACGTCGCGTTCGGCTTCGGCATTCACTTCTGCCTCGGTGCCCCACTCGCCAGATTGGAAGGGAACATTGCATTGGAGAAGCTGTTTGCATCGCTCCCTGCCATCACAATCGACCCGAACGGAGAGGCGCCCGAATGGCGCTCGATCTTTCTTCTACGCGGCCTGCGCAGTCTCCCTGTCACCTGGTAAACGAAAGAGGCACTCGTTATAGAGTGCCTCTTTTCCTATTTATCAAAAAATGTAAAAAAACCAGCTGAGATACGATAAAATGTAGAAAAAGGAGAGATGAAGATGGAACAAACGTTGATTCAAGCAGATGACACGTGGCTGTTGTGGGCATTTCTTGCCGGCTGGGCAGCTGTAAGCATTTATCTGGAGCAAAAATACAAATGGGCAGCCAAAATGACCGGAGCCATCATCGCCCTCGTCGGTGCCCTGATCCTCGCCAACATAAAGGTGATTCCGACAGACGCACCCGCCTACGATGCCGTATGGACATATGTCATTCCTCTGGCTATCCCGCTGCTCTTATTTCAAGCCAATTTAAGAAAAGTGATCAAAGAAAGCGGACGGATGCTGTTCATCTTCCTGATCAGCTCCATCGGTACCGTCATCGGTGCGTACATAGCCTTCTTCTTCCTGAAAGATACCATTCCAAACCTGGATAAGATAGCAGCAATGGAAACAGGCTCTTACATTGGCGGAGGTGTGAACTTCGCCGCCCTGTCCGGCAAGCTGAACCCACCCGGAGAGCTCGCCGCTTCCGCAATCGTTGCCGACAACCTGTTGATGGCTTTGTATTTCTTTGTGTTGATCCTGATCCCGGCCTCCTCCTTCTTCCGCAGGAAATTCCGGACTCCCTACATCGATGAGCAGGAACGCACCGTCGACTCGTCTAAAAATACGGCAGCAGATTATTGGAAGAGGAAGGACATCTCTCTTAAAGATATTGCGCTTGCAAGCGGGAGTGCGTTCGTTTTGGTGGGTGTTTCCTTCAAGCTGGCGGATTGGATCAGCGCCTGGATTCCATCAGGCGAAGGAGTACCGGTGTATTTAAACATAATGAACGGATTATTTGGAGATGGTTATTTGATGCTGACGACTATCACCGTTCTTGCTGTCACCCTATTTGATAAATTTTTCGATAACATACATGGTGCACAGGAATTGGGGACCTACCTTATATACATTTTCTTCGTCGTCATCGGTGTACCCGCATCGATTCCATTATTGGTCCAGAATGCTCCGCTGCTTATCATCTTTGTCGCGATCATCGTTTTCTTCAACATGCTCCTGACATTCGGAGTCGGTCGTTTGTTCCGTTTCAGCCTGGAGGAAATGATCGTAGCAAGCAATGCCAACGTCGGCGGGCCGACGACCGCAGCAGCCTTTGCTATTGCGAAAGGGTGGCAGCGGCTGATTGTCCCTATCATGTTGGTCGGCACACTCGGATACATCATCGGCAACTACGCCGGCAGTATGATGTACTATGTCTTTCAATCTATGTAAACGGGACCTGACTGCCTGAACTATCCCTCAGGTAAAGTCTTTTTCCCTTCCTATCTCTTTTCGAACAAGCGAAAGGCCCCTCCAGAGAGGGGCCTTTTTTTACTTATATAGAAAGTTTCTTCGCGAGCGAATACATGGATTCATTCCGAACCGGCGTTTCTTTATCAATCTCTGACAGCTCATAAGTGATGAGCTCCTCTTCCTTCAAGCTGACATAGAAGCCTGTCTGGCCAGAATTCAGAAGTTCGACCGCATAGGCACCGAGACGTGTCGCCATCATCCGGTCTCTTGCAGACGGCGTTCCACCATATTGGGTATCATCCAAAATCGTTACCCTCGCTTCCACGCCGGCTTCCTCCTTCAATCTCGCTCCGAAATCCGCTGCATTTCCGACTCCCTCCGCCATGATGATAATGCGGTAACGGTGGTCCTCCTGATCTTTCATTTCCTCGATCACCTCATCAAGCTCCGCTTTTCTCTCCGGGATGATGATGGTTTCCGCACCACCGACCAAGCCGGCTGATAGAGCAAAGGTACCGGAATCTCTCCCCATCACTTCGACGATGGTCGTCTTCTCATGAGAATCCGCCGTATCCCGAATACGATCGATATTCTCCATGATCGTATTCAAAGCCGTATCGAAGCCGATCGCCGACGCTACATGAGGAATCGTAGAATTGATCGCAGCCGGGACTGCTATACAAGCGACACCCTTGTCTGCGAGAACATGCGCCATCTGCAATGCTTCCAGACCGCCGATTACGATTAAGGAATCGATTTCAAATTTAGTAAGCTGCCGCTTGATTTGTTCCTGTGCTTCTTCTTCGAACATATCCATATCCTGAGAAGACTGTAGAATCGTGCCCCCTCGGGAAAGAATCGTCCGTACCGCTTCCTTGTCCAGTGTCTCTACGGATTCTTCTAATAATCCGTGAAATCCGTTATGGATTCCTACCACTTCCTTGCCGGAAGCCATTCCTGACTTCACTACTGCCCGAATGACAGCATTCATACCGGGAGCATCTCCTCCACTTGTCAACACGCCTATTCGATTCATTATCATCACTCACTTTCTGTCGTTCACATCTGGATGTTCAGAGGCAAAAGGAATTCCACCTTTTCCCTGACCTAATCCTTATAATAACATTTTGCGCCTTTCAAAGTCGTGGGAATGCTCTTCATCCATGATTTATGAAAAAAATCCCCCGCCCGGCAGGATCCCGGACGGAGGATTTCGTTCTTATTTAAATAATGCTAACAATCGCTCAAAGAACCCTTTTTCTTCTTTCTTTTTCGGTTTCTTCTCTTCTTTTTCCTCCTGCTTGACCGCTTCCGTCTTCATGACGAATTGGACAGAATTAATCTGCTCATTTTTCTCAGAAACGAAGGACACCGGCTCATAATCCGACTTGTCGTATTCCTCTACCATCTGATCGATTTCGGACTGCATCTGGCCCGGGAGATCACTCGTTGCAGAAGCCAGCTCTGAAGTGCCGCCTTTCAACCGGCCGGCCCCCTCTTCAAGCTCTGCCGTTCCATCCGTCAAACCGGCAATTCCCCCGTGGATATCCTCATAGGAATTCGTCAGTTCCGCTACGCCCCCCGTGTACTGCTTCAAACCCTGATGGAAGGTCGCATAATTGGAAGTGAGCTGATCGAAACCCGTCTGCAGTTCAGCAATGGAACCTGCAATATCCATCCTTTCAAGACCGGCTCCGACCTGATCTGCTACGTTGTAAAGCTGGTTACTCATCTCTCCGAGAGAAGCGGAGCTCTGTTCCAAAGCAGGCGTCACTGCTTGGAATGCCCCCTCTGCATCCGTGAAGGCTCCTTTAGCCGCTTGGGCTGCTCTATATGTTTCCAAAAGCTGGTCAATGATATCCTGATCCGCCCCGCTGTCACGAAGTGCCTGAATATCCGCTTCTGTAATGTTATATCCCGGAATTGCTGCGATGGCATCAGCCAGTGCCTGATTCGCTTTTCCATACTGAGCATTCAAATCATCGATTTCCGACTGGGCGTTCTTCAGGCTGTCCGCCAACTCACGCAGCCCGCCCTCTACCTTCGTCAAATCATTTAAATCGACGTCACCAGTGCCGCCCTGAACCGCTTCATTCATCTGCTGAAGGGCGGATTGTATGGAACCAGATCCTTCCACAAGTTCCGATGACCGGCTGTTCAGGCTTTCCATCCCCTGTTTGTATTGCACAGAGCCGTCATAGAGGCTCGCCACCCCGCCGTTCAATTCTTTAATACCATTCTGTAAATCGCCGACACCGTTATCAATGCTGGCGGTTGCCTCTGCTAAAGACCCCATGTCGTTTTTCACTCCACCGATATCCGGTGCATCAATGGCCATGGAGGAAGGTACAGCGGTGAACTCGATACTTTCCATCTCCATATTGTCAGCTTCCGCCGTAACGGTGAAATCACCTTCTTCTTCGGGGAGAACGGTAAAGGTCACTTGCCGGTCCTTCCCGGCATTGGCCACCGTTCCTTCCTCCGCTTCAATATTCTCGAATTTAGAAGAAGCCATCGGAATCGTAATCTGCATTAAATAGTTGTTGAAGAAACTAGCGTCCGCCTTCTCATTCTTCGTCGTCTTAATTTTAATTTCGAGCTTTCCGTCCTTACCGGCAAGTTGATCCGCAGAGATCTCTTTGCCATTAAGCACATAGGTCACGTCCAGGTCCCAAGGAAGAGGGGTATCCCCTTTCAAGTTGCCTTGGTAATAGAACTCGTCTTCTTCTGCTGTCCATTCGACCTTTTGACCTTCCTGTTTGATTTCATTAACATCGGTCAGGTTCTGCACGCTCGTATAAGGACCATAATCGACAATGCTTCCTTTATCCTTTATATCAAAATTGTTGATGACATAGAGCTTTTCCTGGTCTCCATCCGGTTTCAAATTGGCGTAGACCACTTCATGTTTTGCTGAAAAGGATCCTTTGTCTCCCTGATCCTTCCCACCTTCTTCTGCTACAACTGGAGAAACAGCTGTCAGCAGGAGAACACACGCAGAGCCGACTGCCGTCATACGTTTAATACTCATCGCTCATTCTCCTTTATAGAAATTAGCTTTGTACGTCGTCTTCCTGATGATTGGATCAAGAACGACCATCAGAGCCGGAAGTACGAATACAACCATCAGGAAGGCAAGCAGCGCCCCTCGACCAAGCAGCAATCCGATCGATGAGACGATCGGGTTGGAAGAGGTCATCCATAAAATGAATCCGACGCTCGACAAAATGGCAGCCGACACGAAAATTGAGAAGATCTTCTCATCAATCGTTCTCTTGATGGCCTGCAGGGCCGGCATGTCTTTACGCAGGTGGTTGTAATTCTCTGTGAACAGGATCGCATAGTCCACCGTAGCTGCCAGTTGAATCGTACTGATCAGCAGGTAGCCGACATAGACAAGTGGCGTATCCGAGAAATACGGAAACGATAAGTTAATCCAAACCGACAGCTGTATCGTCACAAGCAGAATCAGCGGAATCGAAATGGAACGGAACGTCAACAGCAGCACAAGCGCAACCGTAATGATCGTCAGTGCATTGACAAGCGTGTTATCCTTCTGCACGATATTCTTCATGTCATACAAGGTTACGCTTTCCCCAAGAAGGTGGTTCTCTTCATAATATTCATCCGCGGTTTCTTTCACCTTCTCAATCAGAGAGAACGCTTCCTCTCCTTCCGCGTCCGTTTCCGTATATAACGTGATGCGGGCATAATGCTCGGAATAAAAGGCCTCGGTCATCGATTCATCCAAAAATTCAGGCGGAATGGCCGGGCTTACGATATTCACGTAAGACATCACGCTCGAAATACCTTCCATATCCTCCAATTCCTGAACAATCTGCTCTTCTTTAGCCCTGTCTCCACGCGGGACGAGAAGCACCATCGGCATATTCTTGCCGAACTCCTGTTGAATCGCTTCGACATCCTGGCCTGCTCTCGTATTATCAGGCTGCTCCCCCGTTCCGTAGATGAAGCTCGTTTGCCCTTGCGCAAGGTATGCCGGGACAATAAGCAGGACGACAAGAATCAGACTGGGAACCTTGAACTTCATGACTCGGCGCCCGACATTCTTGAAATCAGGAATGAACGCTCTATGCTTGGTCCGGTCGATCCACTTATAGAACATAAGCGTAAGAGCCGGAAGGAAGATCATGACGCTGATGAAGCTGAGCAATATCCCTTTCAAAAGGTTCAGACCGAGGTCGGAACCGATTCCGAAATCCATGAATGTAAGGGCAGTGAATCCGAAGAACGTCGTGGAAGCACTGGCAATGATTGCGGGGAACGAACGTTTCATGGCCAACTGCATGGCTTCTTTCGGATCTTCCACCTGCTTGCGGTAATCGGAGAAACTGTGCAGCAGGAAGATGGCATAATCCAGGGATACAGCAAGCTGCAGAATCGGTGCCACCGACTGAGTAACGAATGATACTTCACCAAGGAAGATATTCGTGCCTAAATTAATCAGAACCGATACGCCGATCGCCACCAGGAAGAAGACAGGCTCCATCCATGACGTCGTCGACAGCACGAGAATAAGAATGATGATCGGAACGAGCAGAGCCGCCGCGTAGGCTGATTCACTACCGGTCATTTTCTGGGATGTCGCGGTATTGACAGCTTCCCCTGCAACCGCATTATCCTCTCCGATCAACTCATAAATCGCATCGGTCGCATCTACTTCAAATCCTTCCGCGATGTTCAACGAAAACAAAGCGGCGTTATCTTTATAGTAGGAGTCCGTCATATCGGCATCTGCCATTTCCAATGGAACTTTTAAATCAACCACATCGTCGAGCCATGTGACGCCGCTGACTCCTTCAATCGCCTCCAGGTCTTCTTTATACTGAAGTGCCTCGGTGATGGAAACATCCTGAATCATCACTCGCGCATTCTCCACCGGCTCATCGAACTCTTCCTCCATTAAATCCATCGCCTCCATCGACGGTGAATCCTGTGGAAGATAATCGACCATATTATAGTTCACCGATACAGCGAACTGTGCCACAGCACTTAGTAAGGTAAGTATCGTAAATAGGATGACAATGCTTTTCTTATGTTTGATTACTGATGATGTCCAGCCTATAAGGCCTCCCCCTCTCTTGCAAAACGCGTTGGTACACTTTAATATTTTATTGACACTGTGTTGGATATTCAACAAACAGTTTTATAAATTACGTCAGTTTCCCGACACGAACATGCCTTTGTGTTGGATTGTCACATAACTGTAACGGTTAAGGAGTGAAATCATGAGTGGAAAACTGGACCGCAGAAAGAAATACACAAGAAAAGTTCTCAAAGAAAGCTTGATCATCCTGCTCGCAGAAAAGAAGATAGCCGACATCACCGTCAAAGAAATTTGTGAAATCGCCGATATCAATCGTTCCACCTTCTATACCCACTATACGGATCACTACGACCTCCTTCATAAAATAGAAGCAGAGATTACCGAAGATATGAAGCAGTATTTACAAAATTACAGCTATGAAAAAGAAGAAGAATCCCAGCAGATGACGGAGAAGATCCTGGAGTATATCATCGACAACAAGCGTATGTTCCAAACCCTTCTTACGAGCGACTCCGCTTCCAGCTTCGAACAGAAGATGATGGAGCTCGCGAGGAGCTTCATGCTGAATAATTGGATGAGCGACAGTAAGGTAGAGAAAGAAGAATCCGAATACTTCAGCTCCTTCGTTATCAGCGGCGCCATTCATGTCATTAAGGATTGGATCAGGAACGACATGACCCAGCCGCCAGGGCAGATGGCTGCCATGATCCACACCTTCATCAACCACGGCTTCTCTTATGTAGAATAACCTGCTGACAAACTACGATACAAAAAAGAGCGGTAGAACCCTTGAGTTCTACCGCTCTTTTTGCATGTTCAGAAAGAGAGCTTGCCTGAACGGATATCATCCGTCATCCCTTTGTATGGAGCCTCAGAAACAACCGTCTCCTTATCTATTCCAACGTGCTTCTTAAAGGTGATATCCGCGAATTCAGGTACGACATATTTAGGATACGTCTCATACTTCTCTCTGGATTCCTCCATCAACTCGATATGATCGTTCTGATAACAAACTGTGATATCCGGACGTTCATGCACCCACTTAGGGAAGAAAATAACTCCGTGCATCCGGTCTTCATCGGGCATGAAATTCAGCGAAACGTCGGTACCTGTAGGCTCGGTCCAGGAAACCTTGAACACACCGTCGGTAATTTTGACGATATCTACTTTTTGGTTACGGACCCAGCGTCCTCCGACCATACCGCTGTGGATCCGGTAGTCGATCGTATCCGCATTCTTAATGTACATTTCATATTCCCAGCCGTTCTCGTACGTATAGATCATTTGCGTTCCAAGAAATTCATTCAAGTTTTTCATGCTGATTTCACCTCTCCAATTATTAAAACATGTAACTATTTACATGTTTTATTTTACATGTAAAACTTTACTCTTATGCTATAATGTTGTCAAACGATCGAATCAGGAGGTCTCGGATGGGACGCAGAGTATTAAAATATGCAATTTTAGGTTTACTGAGTAAAGAAGATAAGAGCGGTTATGATATCACTGCTGAATTTAAAGGGGCGATCGGACAATTTTGGAGTGCCAAGCACAGCCAAATCTATGTAGAATTGAAAAAGCTCCTGGAGGAGAATTTAATTTCTCTCTATATTGAGATGGCAGGAGCCAAGCTGGAGAAGAAAATGTATCACCTTACCAGTGAAGGAGAGGAAGAATTGAAGAAGTGGCTGACCGCCCTGCCGGCGGAGGTCGAAACAGAAAAAGATACTTTCGCTCTCCGGATGTATTTCCTGAAGGATATCCCCGAGAATAAACGGGCGGAGGTATTTGAAAACCAGAAGAAGCTTCGAAAAGATAAGCTGTGTGAGCTTAAATCAGAATTCCAGAGCCTTTTCGGGCCGGATACCGACCCACTTCAATTAAATGCAGAAGAACTCGGTCATTATTTCGTATTGACGAAGGCCATTACCAGAGAAGAAGGCTATGTTGCCTGGCTCGAAGAGAGTATTCACTTCCTTCAGAGATGATCATAAGAAAAGGAAGGCATCATTACAGCAGATGCCTTCCTTTTCTTAATTACTAAACATGTATTTTCCGTGATTTTTACGGAGCGACAGAGCGATTCCCACCATCATCATCGTCGAGAACAGGGAACTTCCCCCGTATGTAATGAAAGGAAGTGCGATCCCCTTCACCGGCATCAAACCGATGACCATTCCGATATTCTGAAAAATTTGTGCAGACATGCTGACCGCTATAGACACCATTAAACAAGTTCCGAAGAATACCTCCGTTTCTTCCGCAAACTTGAAGAACTTGTAGATGAGCAGAAAAAAGAGGAGTACAACGATAGTGGCTGCAATGAATCCTCCCTCTTCAGCAATGGCGGCAAAGATGAAGTCGGTGTGCTTCTCCGGAATGTAAATTTCTCCGTTCATCAGCCCTTTTCCGGTAAATTGACCACTTCCCGCCGCCAATTGCGCCCTGTGACTCTGATAAGACTGATCCTGACTCGTCGAAGGATCGAGAAAACCGACAATCCTATCCTGTTGGTGCGGCTTCAAAAGAGGCAGCACATATTCCTCCATCACTTCAGGCTGATACAGGAAAAGAGTGACCACCGAAACAAGGAGCACCACTGGGACGATCACTAAAACAGCCAAAATTCGTTTCGAAATGTTCGAGAGAAAGATCATACTCCCGATTCCGATGAAATAGAGTATGACCATTCCCGTATCCGGCTGCTGGTACACGAACAAGGCAGGCGGAACGGTCAACAACATAAGTTTCCCTAACATCCTTATATCTGTCCAGATAGTACGGGCTTTCCCGGCCTGGTAAGTGGCAAGGATGCTCGCGGTTAAAATAAACAGACTGATCTTCAGAAATTCCGACGGCTGTATGGAACCGATCAACGGGATATTGAACCAGCGCTTCGCTCCATAGATCACAGGCGCAATCCCCGGCGGTGCCCACCTCAACACGAATACCGATGCAAACGAACCGATGTAAAGGGGCCACGCCAGACGCTCAATTTGATCGATATCCAATTTAGCCACGATCAGCATTAATGTGACACCAATTGCATAATTGATGACTTGTCGACCCGCAAAGTTGATCGAATATACGCCTGCATTCTGACTGCTGTATATAAAAACAACACTGATCACAAAGAATGAAACGATTATACATAAAATCCCTTGGTCCAGCTTCTCCCAGTACGAAGCTTTCGTAGTCAATGATGCGCTCCTTCCGACTGTCCGAAACGCCGGAGTCCGTTCTTACCTTAGGTCATGACTTCGTAACCATCGACAGATACAACTGAACAGCTAACGCGTCATCCACATACCCGATTGGGAAGAAATAATCAGGGATGACGTCAACCGGGGCTATGAAGTACAGAAGAACTCCTCCAATAACCATAAGCTCCCGTCTACTCTTCTCTTTTTGAAAGAAAGCGTCATACATACGTTCCAGCTGTTGTATAAACGGGCCGGCGGCGCTTCCGACTTTCATTAATTTTTGTTTGAAATTTTCTTTTATGGACGCTTTTCCTTCCTCTGTACCGGCATAGGCCTGGTAAGAGGATACCTCTCCTTTAAGACGATCAAGGGAAAAATCACCATCATAACCTTCACTCACCTTCAGTAACTGATGGATCGTTTCGACGGATTGTGCAAGCTCATCGCTTCCCTTCTCCTCCTCATCCAAAGGATAATCCGCCAACCTATATAAATCTTTCAAAGGCACATCTAAAACTCCAGCGAGTTTTTCCAGATGTGCCGGTGTCGCTCTTCTTCTGCCGTTCATGATTTTAGAGACAACAGCAGGGTCGATGCCCGCCCTTCGTCCGATTTCTCTCATGGAAAGAGCAAGCAGCCCCATTCGTTCCTTTAAATATTCACCAAGTTTTGTTGATGAAGACAACAGCTTCACATCCTTACCGATTCATACATTTCATTTCTTTATTATAACATCTCAACCGTAGACAAATTGTCAACATTTTAAGCATACTTTTTCCTGACAGAAATCCTGCGGTATGTAGAGATATTAACAAGGATGCCTGCCGAGAGCAATAGAACGATCAAAGAAGAGCCTCCATAACTGATGAACGGGAGCGTTATTCCGGTAATCGGGAGTAATCCTGATACGGCACCGAGATTGAAGACCGCCTGCAAACCGATTTGGAAGGTCAGTCCGACAGCCAGCAGCTTCCCGAACGTATCCTTTGTTTGGACAGCGATACGTACCCCGCGGTACAAAATCGTCACATATCCCCCGAGGATGATAAGCAAGCCGATCAAGCCAAGCTCTTCCAGTACAATCGACATAATGAAATCCGTGTGCGCTTCCGGTAAATAGCCCATTTTCTCCACGCTGTTTCCAAGTCCTCTTCCTGTCCACCCCCCGGAAGCGATCGCTTTATAAGAGCCGATTAGTTGATACCCTTCCCCATTCGGGTCTGCCAACGGATCACGGAAAGAAAGGATGCGATCGAGACGATAAGAAGCAGTAAGGGCGAAATAGACGACGGCACTCCCGGCAATGGATCCAAGTATAAACAAATGCTTCCCCTTAACACCTGCACTCCATACGATGAACCCGCATGGAATGGCGATCGCGGATGCTGTCCCCAGATCCGGCTGCTGAAGCACGAGCAGGAAGACGACTGCCAGAAGAATCAAGGGCGGGGCGACCCCTTCCCGGAAATGATGGATCACCCGCTGGCGTTTCGAATAGAAATAGGCAAAATAGAGAAGCATGACAAGCTTGATCATTTCCGTCGGCTGAAGCAGAACGGGACCGATATGCAGCCACCTTTGAGAGTGATTCCTCTCTACGCCCACTGTCAGCACGGCAACCAGCAGCACGAGGGAAACGACGACCATCATGGTTATCCACTTCCCGTACCATCTGTAAGGGAGATAAGATGCTAAGGCCATGACAGAAATGCCGATTACAAGAGAGAACAGCTGCCTTTTGAAGAAGAACTGGGCATCTCCAAACTCCATGTACCCTTTGACGAAGCTCGCACTATATACCATCACCACACCGAAGGCTGCCAGAAGAATGACTACGACAATCAGCGCGTGGTCCATTTTCTTAAATTGATTCCACATCTCCTGTCACCATCTCACCGTTATATTTATTCCCTGGTGCTCGTTCATTATGGTACAAACGTTGACAAATTGTCAACATTGATCCGATAAAAAATAGACAGACCGAGCTGCCTATTTTAACTTTACAGAATTTCGTTGGACCAATTTCGTATGAAGCGTATATTTAGAATCGACATCCTGATTCTGGAGTGCTTGAAAGATGATATGGACGGCAAGTGCACCCACCTCATACTTCGGTTGAGATACCGTCGTCAGCGGCGGGGAAACGAATTCAGATATCTGGATGTCATCAAACCCGATGATGGAGATGTCTTCCGGCACCTTAATCCCGTATTCCTCAAAGGCCTTCAATCCACCGATCGCCATTTCATCATTTGCGAAAAAGACAGCTTCCGGCATCTCCTGCTGGGCAATCAACAATTTTGCAGCTCTGTAACCACCCTCCCTGGTAAAATCACCAGAGACCTTCCACTTGGATTGAAAAACGATGTTGTGCATATCCAATGCTTTCTTGAAACCCTCCAAGCGCCTCTTGTTATCATACGAATTCGAAGGGCCGCTTACATACCCGATTTTTTTGAAGCCGTACTTAATTAAATACTCGGTCGCAATGAAACCACCATGTTCGTTGTCTACCTCTACATGATAAATATTATCGTTATTCAACTTCCTATCGAGAACGACCAAAGGAAAACCTTCTCTCGCAGCTTCGACGGCGATATCATCGTCAATGTTGTGCGCGAGTATAATCGCTCCGTCGACTCTCTTTTCCCGCAGAAATTTAACCGCAGTAGACTCTTTTCCTCCCACGGAACTGCAGGCGATCAGGTCATAGCCGTTCGATACGGCAACATCCTGAACTCCTTTAATTAACTCGGAATAATACGGACCGGATAAATCACTTAATATCAACGCGATCGTATTCGTCCGATGCTTCTTTAAGTCGGAAGCAATGCCGTTTTTCTGATAGTTCAAGGCGCTTGCTGCTTCTTTCACGCGACGCTTTGTTTCCAGACTGATTTTATTACTGTCATTTAAAGCGTACGATACCGTCGATACAGCTACCCCGGCTAATTTAGCTACATCCTTAATCGTTGCCATTGTTCGTGCCCCCATCAAACTTATTTCTTCTGGTTCCTTATCGGCAACCACTCGAGCACGTGTCGAATAGCATAATCCCAATATTCCCAGTTGTGATCTCCCGGCTCGAAAGCAGAATCAATTTCTACTCCTTCCTGCTTACATTGCTCCAGGAACCGTACGTTATGTTCAAACAGAAAGTCATCTTCGCCGCACCGCTGATACAACAGCGGCAGACGTTTACCTGACTGTGAGATTTTGCTGACTCTATCCATTATATCGTTTTCCGTACCTCTTACATCCCCGTCCCCGAAAATCAATTGCAGCCAACGGGATTTATCACTATCTTCTTCTCGCATTTTGTCCAGGTGGAACACCATATCCGTCACCCCGGACATCGATGCGACTGCTTTAAATTGCTCCGGGCGATTCAATCCCCATTTCAACGCTCCGAACCCGCCCATGGAATGGCCGGCAGCGAATGTATCCTCCGCTTCCCCCGATACAGGAAACATGGACTGTACCCGCCTTGGCAGCTCTTCTGTCAGGAACGTCCAATATCTTCCCCCGTATTTCATGTCGGTATAGTAACTGTTATCCACTCCAGGCATAACCACAGCCAAACCGAGTCCTTCTACATAACGTTCCAGAGAAGTACTCCCTGTCCACGTGCGGTGATTGTCACTAAAGCCGTGAAGTAAATATAAGACCGGATATTTACTACTGTCTCCCTTTTCCAATTCTTCCAAAGACGGCTGCGGCAGCAGGACCGTGATCGTGGTTACTTTAGACAATACTTCTGAGAAAAAGCTGCACTCCATTTTCTGCATCGTCCTCGCTCCTTTCTTTTTTCCTCACTTAATTCCGGACACATTAAATCCTTCGACGATATACTTCTGAAAGATGATAAAAATAATTAAAATCGGGAGAACCATGAACGCTGAACCTGCCATCTGCAATCCATAGTTCGTTACATTTTCATCTTGAAGCAGCGCCAATCCTACCGAAAGGGTATAAAGCGACTCATCATTCGCTACGATTAACGGCCATAAGAAACTGTTCCATGATCCGATAAAGGTCAAAATGACTTGAACAGCAAGAATAGGTTTAGACAGAGGAATGATGATACGGGAGAATATATAAAACTCCCCGGCCCCGTCCAATCGGGCCGCCTCGATTAAATCATCCGGGATCGTAACCATGAACTGTCGAATAAGGAATATATTAAATGCAGCGATCAACCCAGGAAGAATAATACCAGCCATCGTATTGGTCAATCCCATTTCATTCAGAATCAAATAAGTAGGAATCATCGTCACCTGACCGGGCAGCATCATCGTAATCAATACCACCATAAACCATGCTTCTTTCCCTTTAAATTCGAATTTGCCGAACCCGTAGCCGGCCATTGTATTAAGGAGCAGCCCGAACATAGAAAATACAACAATAATTAACGTATTGATCAGATAAACATCGAAATTCAGTTCCTGAAACAGCTGTAAGTAATGCTGAAAGGTAGGATTTTCCGGAAAAATAGTAGGCGGAATCGCCAATACTTCGGTTTCCGTTTTAAACGAGCTTAGAATCATCCACAAGAAAGGCAAAGCCACCAATATACCGCCGATCAGCATGATTGCAACGACCAGCGTCTTTTCAAACCTATTCCTTAAATACATAGGAATCCTCCTTACACCGTTTGGTCTTTCCTAAATTTGAACTGCACTAAGGTTGCAATAATGACGATTGCAAACAAGACGAAGGAAGCGGCAGCTCCATATCCGAACTCACTATACTGGAAGCCTTCCTGATAGATGAATAAAGCGATAGAGTTCGTCCCGTTCAAAGGACCACCCTCTGTCATGACGAAAGGTTCCTCGAAGAATTGAAGCCAGCCGATCAAGGTCGTCACGGTAACAAAGAAGGTAGCAAAACTCATGGAAGGCAGAGTAATGTGAATGAGCTTGTGCCAACGGTTCGCACCATCAATATCAGCCGCTTCATAGTATGTACGAGGAATGGACTGTAATGCAGCAAGGAAGATGAGCATGCTTACACCATTACTCTTCCATACAGCTAAGAGAATGAGAGATAACTTCGCGATAAAAGGATCTTCCAACCACGGAACCGGATCGATGTGCAGCGTGTTAAGTACAAAATTAAACAATCCATACTGCTGGTTATACAGAAAGCCCCACACTACCGCGACTGCCACTATGTTGGTAATGGAAGGCATATAGTAGATAACCCGGAAGGTAGAGGAAAGCCATGAACTCAACAACTGCAGAAACAATGCAATAATAAAAGAACTACCCACCGCAAGCGGTACACCGATCATGACATAAATGAATGTATTCCCTAAGGATTGTATAAACACAGGGTCTTTAAACAGCTCCACATAGTTGCTCAGTCCGGCAAAACTGATTGACGACCAGTCTGCAAGACCAGCGAGGTTCATGTCTGTAAAGCTGATTCCAAGAGCAATGATGATAGGTAAGAAAGCGAAAACCATTAATAATAAAACAGCCGGTCCTATAAATAGAAACGGCGTCCACTTTGTCTTCATGTGATTCATCCACGATCCCTCCAAGCCTCTTCCTTAATGTCTGAAAGACTCAGGTCATCCAGGCAGGTATCCTAGTACCCGCCCGATCGACCTGTCATGCAGATGTTTCCTATTAGTCAGTCTGCTAAGACCCTTTCCGTGTCAGCTTTATATTCCTGGATGGCATCATCTATATTCTTCCCGCCGCGATTGATTTCTTCGAGCTTTGTGATCAATTCCTGTCCTAGTCGTTCAAACTCCGGAATCAACGGAAGCGGCTGGGTGGACTCTAACTGTTCTCCGAAAGTACTGACCATCGGATCCTCGGAAAGCAACGGATCTTCCCACGCTTCTTTGTTAGCCGGGAGCTCACTGTTTTCTTCATACCATTTCAATTGCGTATCCTTATCAGCCATCCAATCAATAAATTCAAGAGCAAGGTCTTCCTTATCAGAATTATGGAAAACGGCCAAGTGCGCTCCGCCCATCATCGATTTGTTATTGTCTGCTTCCGGCATGACATGCACGTCCCAGTTCCCTTCAATTTCCGGGGCACGCTCCTTGATAGTCTTAATATCCCATGGTCCGCTGAAGAACATCGGTTTAGATCCGTCCGCAAAAGATTGGAAGAATTCTTTTCCCTCTTCCATTTGAGACAGTCCTTCATCATAGAATAAGTGATGAAGCTCTACCGCTTTCTTAAAGTCAGGACTGTCAAAGTTGTCCGCTCCTGCTCCGACTTCATACTCCCATCCCTGCTGCCATGCCATCATGAAAGGGAATTGAGGATCATTTGCAGGCAAATCGACCGCAAACTGACCTTCCCCGCGATCAGCAAGCTTACGGGAAGCATCGATCATATCCTCCCACGTTTCAGGTCCTTCCGGATAGCCGACTTCCCCCAGGATATCTGTACGATAGAAGAGAAGACGTGTATCTACATACCAAGGAACAGCTATCGTTTTGTCTTCATAAGTAGTGGTACCGATCGCTCCTTCATAGAAGTGATCCGGTTTCAAATTTTCATAGTCCCCGATTTTGTCTGACAAATCCATAAAGGCGCCGGCTTCTGCAAACTCAGCCACCCATGTCGTTCCGATTTGAATGACGTCCGGTCCTTTTCCGGAAGCAACCGCTGTTAATAGTTTGTCATGAGCATTCGCCCAAGGGATGGTCTGCACCTCCACCTTGGCACCGTTCGCATCTTCAAATTCCGTCACAAACTCCTTCAACCCACCGGACATGGTCCACACTTGGAGAGCGTCGGAATCTTCCCCTTCCCCGGAACTTTCATTGGAAGAACATGCCCCCAGAATGAATAGTCCACCGATAAATAAACATAAAACCAATCCTCTTTGCCACTTACTTATTTTTCTCTCCATTTCCGCACACCTCTCACTTTTTAAAAGAATTTAAAACCGAACCGTCGTCTAAACTCTTGCCACAAACAGGTGAAACGTTTCAATAACCAAAGTATAAAATAGCTTGCAAGCGGTTTCAAGTTATTTTTTAAAATATTCCGTATAATACTTTAAGTATCAGTTATATCAGCTAAAAATCTTTTTATATCCGTGTGATGTTATGTAAAAAACCAATTGAAACGTTTCAACAAATCCCGTATAGTTATCTACAAGTTCTTGGAAAGGAGACAGATTATCTTGGACATTACATCGATCTTGAACCAAATGACGTTGGAAGAAAAAATAAATCAATTGATGCAGTTGGCTACTCCATTCTTCCACGGATCTATGGATAGAGGGGAAATCACGGGGCCGATGAAAGCTATGGATGTATCAGAATCTGCAATTATCCAAGCCGGTTCTGTATTAGGCGCTTCCGGTGCAGAGCAGACCATTTCGATTCAACGGGAACATTTAAAACGCAATCGTCTCGGAATCCCACTCTTGTTTATGTCAGATATCGTACACGGATACAAAACCATCTTCCCGGTACCATTAGCATTAGGCTGTTCCTGGAATTTGAATCTTGCGGAAGAATGTGCCGAAATCGCAGCTAAAGAGGCGGCTGTATCTGGAACCCATGTAACGTTCGCACCGATGGTAGACCTTGTCAGAGATCCCAGATGGGGAAGAGTGATGGAGTCTACCGGCGAGGACGCCTATTTGAACAGCGAATTCGCCAAAGCCCAGGTAAAAGGTTTCCAAGGAGATCATTTGAAAGATGATCCTTACCGGGTCGCGTCCTGCGTCAAGCACTTCGCAGCGTACGGTGCTGCAGAAGGCGGACGTGATTACAATACAGTAGACCTGTCGCCGCGTGAGCTCATGGAGTCCTATGTACCGGCTTTTCAAGCGGCCATTGACGCAGGCTGCGAAATGGTGATGGCGGCTTTCAATATAGTGGATGGCGTACCCGCTACGGCTAACGAGCCCCTGTTAAAACAGTTACTTAGAGAACAAATGGGGTTTGGAGGTGTCCTGATTTCCGACTGGGGAGCAGTCAAAGAACTCCTCCCGCACGGGGTGGCGGAAGATGAAGCCGATGCTGCCAGACTGGCCATGCAGGCTGGGATAGATATTGAAATGATGACGACCTGCTACTCCAACCATTTGCCAACGAAGGTAAAAGAAGGGACAGTCGAAGAACACCAGTTGGACGAGGCCGTACTTCGCATCCTGCGGTTAAAAGAAAAGCTGGGCTTATTTGAAAACCCTTACAGAGGGGCGGACATCGAAAAGGAGAAGGAATTTGTCCTTTCAGAAAAACATAGAGAGACCGCTTATGATGCGGCTGTACAATCAATCGTCCTTCTTAAAAACAAACGCCACCTTCTCCCTCTCGATCCAAAACGATCCCTCGCATTGATCGGACCATTCATCGACAGCACCGATATACTTGGTCCATGGTCATGGAAAGGATCACCGGAGGATACGGTCTCTGTACACGACGGGATTGGTAAACATTGCGAATCAACCAGGTTGGTATTTGCCGAAGGTTCCCATATCGAGAAGACTTCCTCTTCCCTTTTGGAAGACGCCCTGAAGAAAGCGGCACATGCAGATACCATCTTGTTAGGACTCGGGGAAGCATCCGAAATGAGTGGAGAGGCAGGCTCCAGAACGAACATCCAAATACCCGAAGCTCAAATGCTGTTGTTCCGGGAAATACAGAAGCTTGGGAAGCCGATCGTCGTCGTCTTGTTCAATGGGCGTCCCCTTGATTTAACGGAGATCGAAGCCGGGGCCGATGCCATTCTTGAAGCATGGTTCCCGGGTACAGAAGGCGGGAACGCCATTGGTGATATCCTGTTCGGACAGGCCAATCCCAGTGGAAAGCTTACAATGTCGTTTCCGAACTCAGTCGGACAAGTTCCTCTTTACTATAATCATTTCAATACGGGAAGACCGAAAGACGCTCCTGATGCACAGGAAAGGTACGCGTCCCAATACTTAGACAGTCCGAATGAACCGCTGTTTCCTTTCGGATACGGCCTTAGTTATACAAGCTATCGGTACGATAACATCAAGTCTTCTTCGGGCACTTTATGTTCCGGTGAGAGCATTACATTTTCTATCGATGTGACAAACACAGGAAACATGGCCGGTACAGAAATTGTTCAATTATATATTCAGGACCTCGTTGGAGAGGTCGTACGTCCGGTGAAGGAGCTTAAAGATTTCCAAAGAGTATCTCTGCTGCCGGGTGAAACGAAATGTGTATCGTTCACTATTACAGAAAAGCACCTCCGGTATGTCCATGCCGACCTGTCACGCTCCAGTGATCCAGGTGAATTCAAGACGTTTATCGGAACAAGCAGCCGGGATGTGTCCGAAGTATCCTTCCGTTTAAAAAAAGATGTTAAGGAGAGTCTCCAATGATAAATCACACGCACGAATTAGAAGCAGGACGTTTGAAATTCACTTTTCTCCCAACGGGCGATCTATACAGCATTCGTTATAACAACCTCTTAATCAACCAAGTTTTATCAAACGGAATAGATGGATCGTTGAATAACCTTTACCTCCGCATCCATCAAGATGATGGCACGTATGCAGCCACCCCTCTCCTCGGCATTCAATCACCCAGTACCGTCTGTTTCGGAAACGAAGCAGTAAGCTGGACCGGTGTTTTCGAATCTGTCGCGTATGAGGTCGTATTCCGGCTGTCCGACGATCATCTATGGTTTTGGGATGTGACATTGAAAGGAAATGACAGGGCGGATCTTTTCTACACACAGGACGTCGGACTTGCAGATATTCAAGCCGTACGCTCCAATGAAGCGTACACTTCTCAATACATCGAGCACACGATTTTCAATCAGGAGGAGAAGGGATATATTGTCTCTTCAAGGCAGAACCAGCCTCAAAGTGGTTCGTTTCCTTATCTGCAGCAAGGAGGATTGAGCAGAATTGCCGGATTCTCAACAGATGGATTTCAATTCTTCGGGTTATCCTATAAAACAACCAACCGTCCGGAAGCTCTTGAAAAAACCACCCTGGCCAACCAGAAATATCAATATGAATTTGCCCTGTGTGCCCTTCAGTCGGAGACCATAAAACTGAACGGAGAGACCACTTACACGTTTTACGGTTTATTCAAAGAGAACCATGCCGAAGCAGTGGAAGAACCGTTTCATCCCGACCATATAGAGAAAGCCTGGAGCAAATCCCGCAATTCTGTACCAGACACGTCTTCCCCTGGTCAACCAAGGTTCAGCGAAATGATCGGTTCTCCTTTAATAACGACAGAACTATCGGAAACAGAACTGCAGGACCTTTACAGCGATCGCATATTGGAGGAGGAAGCAGACGGCACATTATTGTCCTTCTTCACACCGGACTATGCACATGTTGTCCTCAAGCAGAAGGAAGAAACGATGGAACGCCCGCACGGCCATATTTTAATGGATGGGCACAATGATCGCATCCGAAATGATGTGCTCACAACTACTTCCTACATGTATGGCATTTTTAATTCTCAAGTGGCCGTCGGCAATATTTCTATGAACAAGATGATGTCCAACAGCCGCAATCCTCTCAATCTGATTAAGACAGCCGGACAGCGGATATACGTGGAGATGGAAGGAACATACCGTCTCCTTACCATGCCTTCGTTATTTGAGATGGGGCTTAATTATGCGAAGTGGATATACAAGACCTCAGATGAGGTGTTTCTCGTTACGAATTTCATCGATACGGACGGCAGAGGTATTCAGATGGACTTCCAGGCTGAAAGCGGCAAAAGCTATCGCTGCATCGTGACGAGTCAAATAGTAATGAATGCAAACGAATACGACGCCCCCTTTCATTACGACGAGGAAGAAGGCTCTCTGATCTTCAAGGCGGATGAGACAGCGGCTAGTTATCCCGTCCACCCGGGCCTTCGTTATAGAATGAGTATCTCAGGAACGGATTACGAAGTAGTAGACGAAGACTTCCTGACATCGGGAGTAGAGAAAGGAAGCACCTCCCTCGTCATCATGGCTCTGGAGTCTGCTTCAGAATGGACGCTGCATCTGGCAGGTCATTTAAGTAAGACCCCTGCCCCAACGAAGATGATGGACTTCGGTGTGGAAAAGAAACGCTATCGAAACTATATAAATCAGGTCAGGAACCATTTCCATTTATCTCATGCGGATGAACGGATCAATCGGGACATGGAGAAGTTCAATGCTTTGAGCTCCTGGTACACCCACAACATGCTGGTCCATTTCTCCACTCCCCATGGTCTGGAGCAATACGGAGGAGCTGCCTGGGGGACAAGAGATGTCAGTCAGGGACCTTTTGAATTTTTCTTGGCGACAGAGAACTATCAAACAGCAAGAGATATCATTCTTCATGTGTATGCCCATCAATACGCCGGAGACGGCAACTGGCCCCAGTGGTTCATGTTCGATGAGTATTCTTCCATACAGCAGGCGGAAAGCCACGGGGACATTATTGTGTGGCCGTTAAAAATGGTCAGTGACTACCTGAAAACAACCGGGGATTACAGCATTCTGAAGGAAGAAATCCCATATACCGAAGCAGACACATATTCCTTCACAGAATCGAAGTTTTCGTTAATCGAACACATGGATCGACAACTATCCTATATGGACCAACATTTCTTACACGACACCTGCCTCCCCTCTTACGACGACGGGGATTGGGACGATACGCTTCAGCCGGCTAAGGAACAGTTGAAGAAGTACTTGGTAAGCAGTTGGACGACGGCTCTGATGTACCAGGCCGTCCATTCCCTTTCCAGCCTGCTCACCGACAAGGATCCCACACGCGCGGAACGTACAAAGAAAATGGCCGACGGAATTCGAAGAGACTACCACCGATTTATTAATAAGACGGATGTCATTCCAGGGTTCATTTATATGGAAGACAAGGAGCACCCGGAATACATGCTTCATCCCCAGGATCAAACGACCGGCATACACTACAGACTGCTCCCGATGCAGCGAAGCATTATCAGTGAATTATTTACGCCGGAAGAAGCTGCCCGTCATTATGAAATCATAAAAAACCAGCTTACTTATCCGGATGGAGTGAGACTGATGAACCGTCCCGCTACTTATCGGGGAGGAGTGAGCACCCACTTTAAGCGGGCAGAGCAGGCTTCCAACTTCGGACGGGAGATTGGTCTACAGTATGTTCATGCACACATCCGCTTCATAGAAGCAATGGCGAAGCTCGGAAAAGATCAAGATGTGTGGGATGGGTTGGCCGTGATTAATCCTGTCCGCATACAAGAAGTGGTACCGAACGCATCACTACGTCAAAGCAACGCTTATTTCAGCAGCTCCGACGGGGCTTTCCTGGATCGTTATGATGCCCAGGAGCACTTCCATCAATTGAAGGACGGAAGTGTACCAGTCAAGGGCGGATGGCGGATCTATTCCAGCGGTCCCGGTATCTATATGAACCAGCTGATCAATCAGGCTCTCGGGGTACGGCAGGAAAAGGACAGCATCGTCATCGATCCAGTCGTTCCAGCCAATATGGACGGCTTACATTTTCATTTCGAGCTTCTCCACCGGCCCGTTACATTCATCTACCATCTGAATTCCGAAGCATCTATGATCACGGCAAACGGAAATAAACTCACATTAAAAAGTACCTCCTCCCCTTACAGGCAAGGCGGATGGAAAATTGCAAAAGGAGAATTAGAACCATACCTTAGCAGCAAAGAAAATACGATCGACATCTATCTTTGAACAACAAAAAGGACTTCCGTCTCCGGAAGTCCTTTTTATTATATCCAGATCCAATCAACCATCCATATCGTCGATGCCATGACAAGAAAGCTCAAAGGCAGACCAACCTTCAAATAATCTTTGAATCGATATCCCCCCGGTCCGTATACAATCAAGTTCGTCTGGTATCCGATTGGAGACAGGAAGCTTGCAGACGCCCCGATGGTTACCAAGACGACAAAGGCCATCGGTTCTACTCCCAGCCTGTTGGCGGCCTCGACAGCGATTGGGAACATTAAGACAGCGGCAGCATTGTTTGTGATCATTTCTGTAAAGAGAGCCGTCAGAACATACAACAGAACGAGGGCTCCGAAGATCCCGAATGGATCGGACAGTCGGATCAGTCCGCCGGCTACCCATTCGGCAGCGCCCGTTTTGAACAAGGCCTGCCCGATTCCAAAGGCACTTGCGATGAGCAGAAGGACGTGGAACTGGACATTCTGCTTGGCTTCATCAGGAGTAACAATCTTGCACAGGAGATAAAAGACGACCAATATACTCATTGCCGTAAACATGGACAGGGCGTTCATGGTGACAAGGCCGATCATTCCAACCAGGGACAGGAGTGCCGTCCACGCCTTCCAACTGCTCATCTTATTTAAGAGCGGGTGTTTCTTAAGCGGTGTAACGACATAAAAATCTTTTGACTGAGCTGCTCTTTCCTGAAAATCAGCTCCTGTCAAAAGCAGGAGCGTGTCTCCGGCTCTCAACTCAATGTCACCAATTTTACTTTCAATCCGTTCATTGTTCCGATGAACAGCGACCACTCCTGCATCAAACGTCGCCCGGAATTGTGTTTCTTTTATCTTTCTATGCAGCAGAGAGGACTGGTGAGAGACGACGACTTCCACAAGACGGCCGTGTCCGTTCTCCAATTGTTCCAGGGAGACGTCCGTTCCTGTTTTGATCGTCAATCCTTTCTTATCCTGCAGCTCAGCGATCTTGGAAATGATACCAGTGAAAATAAGGCGGTCCCCCGCTTTTATCGTTGTAGAATTCTTAACCGGACACACTTTATCTTTGGAGCGCGCAATTGCCAGCAGATAAACTCCTTCCAAATTACGGAGTCCCGCCTCTTCAACCGTCCGATTGACGGCTGGAAAGTGATTCTCTACAACCACTTCCATCAAATATTGCTTCCGTTCATCCCCGCTTCTTTTATTCAAAGGTTTGTAGTCAGGAAGAATACGGTAACCGACCGTCACCAAATAAACCAACCCGATCAAGCTTGCGGGAAGACTGACTTGTGCAAGAGTGAAAAGACTGTATCCCTCCATCCCCCGCTCCAGCAGCAATCCATGGACGACAAGGTTGGTGGACGTACCCATCAAGGTAAGTATTCCTCCCAAGATGGAAGCGTAAGATAACGGAATCAGAAATTTAGACGGTGATATATTATGATCGGCACACCATTCGCGAACGATCGGTGTCAGCGTTACGACGATCGGTGTATTATTCAAAAATGCCGAAGCACCGGATATCGGTACAAGAAACCGGAACAACGATCTCCTCTCCGACTTCCCTTTCCCGAGCAGGGCTGCCACCGATCTCTCAACCAACCCGCTCTTCTGAATGACACCAGCTATGACGAACAGCATAGCAACCGTCAGCATACCTTCATTGGAGAAGCCGGAAATCGCCTCTTCCGGTGTAATGATGCCCACTGCAAGAAACGCAATCAACGCGACGAACACGATAATATCCGGCCGCGCCACCTCTTTAAATAAGCAGATCATCATCACCAAGACGACCAGCAGCACAAACCCCATCTCCCAGGTCATTGTCAATCCTCCATACCCACCTGTTTATAGTCTTACGAAATTAAATATTCAGAATAATCATCAATTGATATTTAAGTCTATAGGTTTACTCGGAATTACGCAACTCTTTTATAGTAAAATATTTCAAAACTATTGGCAGTGTTCCTTAATTTTGAAAAAAATACGTACCTTCGCCCTGTCTGCAAGCAGGATATGTGGAGAAAATCGCGTCATATATATGAATTCTAGAGATTGGGTACACTACGAATACTTTCAAATCAAAGGAGATGCAGGAATGATGAATAACTGGAAAACACTATCCTTGCTGGCGGCAGTCCCTTTTTTCCTGTTAGCAGGATGTAACGATAATGATGAGGTAAGCAACCCACCTGAGGATGCACCTCAAGAGGAGCAGGCAGAAAATGGTGCAGCAGAGACGGATGAACAATCTTTTCCGTTCACCAGCTTCGACTTAGAGGTCCACTATCCGGAGAACAATACATTTGATGTGGATTATGAAAAGGAGAAAGATGGAATGGAAGCGAGTTATCAAGATGACATGGACGACCAAAACCTTCAGTCCGACGAGGCATTGGCACAAATGACACCTCTGTTCCAGGAGCTGACGTTCGACAAGGACACCGCAGACGATGAGGTCATCAAGCAAGTGAAGGAAGCCTTCAACCTGCCGGATGATTATGAGTCCTTCGAGCTCGACGTCGATTTCCCGGATGGTACGGAGAAAGAATACAGGGATCAGACAAAATAAAGGAAGAACACCTCCGGCAGGATGATCGGAGGTGTTCCTTTTTTATGAAATTATCCCCTCCTAAACTCCTGCCATTCATTGTAAAATAAAAGGAGTACATCCATTACATAATGGAAGCAGGAGGTCGTTCGACTATGTCGGAAGCAAACGCTGTACAATTTTCAAAGCAGCCACAAACAAGGAAATCCCTCGCGGAGGACCTTAGAAATCTAGGAGTGGAGGAAGGTATGACGGTGCTTGTTCACAGCTCGATGAGTTCGCTGGGCTGGGTGTGTGGAGGACCTGTCACCGTCATCCATGCTCTGCAGGACGTTCTGACACCGACAGGGACCTTGGTCATGCCTGCCCATAGTGCCAACATGTCGGATCCAGCCGGATGGGGGAATCCACCCATCCCTGAATCGTGGTGGGAAACGGTGCGCGCAGAAATGCCCGCCTTTGATCCGGTCATCACTCCTAGTTACTTCATGGGACAGATCGCGGAGGCGTTCCGTTCTTTTCCTGATGTCAAGCGGAGCAACCATCCGGTCTCTTCCTTCGCAGCCTGGGGGAAATACAGCGAAGAAATCACGAAGGACCATTCGCTTGATTTCGGACTTGGGGACCAGTCTCCACTCGCCCGGATTTATGACCGGGACGGGTATGTCCTTTTACTTGGTACGGACTATGAGAGCAATACGTCCATGCATCTCGGGGAATATCGTTCCAAGTGTCTGAAAGAATGTACGAATGGAAGTCCGGTTTATGAAGATGGAAAGAGAGTATGGCGGACTTACAAAGATTTAGAGTATGAGGAAGAACGTTTCCCAACAATCGGAGAAGCATTCGAAAAGGTGCACCAGCTGAATAAAGCACCGGTCGGAGAGGCAGAAGCCCGTCTGCTTCCCCAGCCCGCAGTGGTGGACTTCACAGAAGCATACCTCCTCCACGCACACCAATAAAAAAAGAGCTTGCGGGATTCAGCCCGCAAGCTCTTTCTCTTGTCTTATTCTTTTTTATCTGAGGAAGCTTTCTGCTCAATCATTTCTGTTTCGTCTAAATAGCGAAGCAGGTCGCCGTAGACGACAGAGTCAGATAGAGCAAGCTCTTCTTCCGCTTGTTTAAATCCGGAAGTACAAGCATCTTCCCCTTCTACCGGTTCGCCGGTCTCCCTGTCATAGCAGTTGCCATTAACACCGACGTATTTTTCATTTGCGAAGTTACCATCACGGTCGATCATCAATTCCTGACGATCTTCACTGAAGAGATCCTGTCCGAATTGAACGGGATTGTCATCTTCCACACCAAGCAGATTCATGATTGTCGGACGCAGGTCGATTTGACCACCGACTGTATCATATTCTTTCGGCTCAATGCCTTCTCCGATGATGAGAAGCGGTACGCGTTGAAGCTGGAACTGTTCGTATTCATTGATATCTTTATCCAAATACTCACCCATGGCTTTCTTATGGTTCTCAGAAATACCGAAGTGGTCCCCATAGATGACCAACACCGTGTCATCGGCCAGATCAGATTTCTTGAATTTCTCTACAAACTGTTTCAATGCTTCATCCTGATAACGAATCGTCTGGAAGTAGTTATTCAGCGTCTTACTGGATGTTTGTCCAGGCTCGATCATCTGTTTATCTTCCGGAAGCGTAAACGGATGGTGGTTCGTCAGTGTAATCATCTTATTATAGAAAGGCTGATCGATCTGTTCCATCTTATCCAGGGATTCATCAAAGAAGTACTCATCGAGAAGACCCCAGTTATAGGATTTATCCTCAGTTACATCAAAATCCTTCTTGGAATAGAAACGATCATATCCGAGTGAATCATACATCGTATCACGGTTCCAGAAGCTGGCATCGTTCGCATGCATAACGGAAGACGTGTACCCTTCTTTGCCTAGCACTTCCGGCGTTGCCTCATATTCATTCCCCGCATGCGTAAAGAATGCAGATCCACGGTTCAATCCATACAAGGAGTTATCCAACAGAAACTCGGAATCGGATGTACGCCCCTGCTTCACCTGGTGATAGAAGTTACTGAAATAAGCCCCTTCTTCTTTCAGGTCGTTCAAGTATGGCGTCAGCTCCTGTCCGTTCACCGTATTATCGACAACAAAGGTCTGCGTACTTTCCAAGGAAAGAGCAATAACGTTCTTCCCTTCTGCAATTCCCTTCATTTCTTCACTAGGCTCCGTCTTTTTCTCATTTAGATAATTCAAGACAGGCGCAAGTTCATTACTGTCAGCGAAAGAACGCTTCGCCTCTGTCTGTCCCTGTAGAACAAGGTCATACGCGTGGAAGTTCAGGACACCAAGGTACTTAACAAGCATGTTCCGGTCGAATGCCCGCTGCAGCAATTCCGTACGCTCAGTCTGTGCCCAGCCGAGGTTCACGACAAACAAAGGAACAGCGATCATCGCAAGGATCAAACCTTCCTTTCGTTTCGGCATGAAACTCTGCAGACGATTTTTTCTTAAGAAGAACAATAGAAATGCAGCGACGAAGACATCAAGGAACAGGAAAATGTCTGTGGCTGACATGATATCGGTGATACTTCCGCCAAGACCGGCAAGGTTTGCCGCCTGACCTAACATCGGAATCGTTAAAAAGTCGTTGTATTCTCTATAAAATAGGACGTTTACATACAATAGTAAGGACCCGAATATATACATCCCCAGCATTCCCTTACGGCCGCCAAGAAGAATACCGACACCGAATAGTAGGAAAATACTGCTCAGTGGGTTGAACGCAAGAATAGCCGCTTCATTGGCATTTTCAATATTCAACGTGAAGACACTGCCCTGAACGTAATACATCTTCGCCCAGAAAATTGCAATGACAGCCGCATAAATCATGAATTTCTTCTTGAATTCGGGGTTTTCCATCTTTGTTTTAAATTTAGAAAACATGATACAACCTCCGTAAATAGTGATCTAATTTATTTATGTTTCATCAATAGCTGATACCAATTAAAATTAAGCATGCGTAGGAGAACAAGATTGATAATACCACATTTACAATAAAAAAACGCAACAATAATGGAACTGTTATATGTTCTTAATACTATTACACCACTATTACACAACAGTTACCGTAAGATGATAAAAAACTCCAGAAAGCGACAAGCGCTTCCTGGAGTTCAGGGGGACTCTTTTTAAACTATATTCTTTACCAGCTCCACAAATGCATCAGCTTTGATTCGTTTCTTGCCGCCACCCTGGACAAAATGCGGTTTTCCTCCGCCTTTTCCCTCGATATGCGGCAACACTTGTTTCGCCACGTCATTCATATTTCTGTCCAGTCCGCTGCCACAGGCAAGTACAAACTGGAGGGCATCTTCCTGTTCACTGACGAGCAGGACACAGGCATCCGTCGTTTCGTTCAACACAGCCTGCCCTAAAGCCTGGAGCTGCTTAATGGAACGGTCCTGATATACTGCAGAGAGAAACTGTTTCTGCTCTCCTTGTTCCACAAGCTCCTTCGCTTCATAGCCGATCAGCTTACTCTCCAAATCCAAGATGTACTTATCCTTCTCTTTGCTTTTTTCATTCAGCTCAACGATTTCCTCCGGCAGCGCCTCCTCAGGACGGGCAACGAGCTGCTTCAACTCCGTCAACAGCCGGTGTTTCTTTCCGAACTGTCCAAGCAGGCGTTCTCCGCAGACAAATTCCAGGCGCACCTGACCCTTATTCTTAGTCCAGCCCAGAAGCTTAACAGCCCTTACTTCCCCGGTCGCCTGCGGATGTGTTCCGCCGCAGCCATTATAATCAACGCCCGGAATCATGACGAGACGGACATTTTCCGTGACGGCGAGTTTCTTACGCAAAGGATACTTCCCTGCCTCTTCCGCCGTCATCCATGCTGTTTCCACCTTAATATTTTTCAGGATCAAGCGGTTGACCTCTGCTTCCGCTTCTGCAAGCGTTTCTTCCAGAAGCTCAGAAGTATCCAAATCGATCGTGACCGTTTCCTCACCCAGATGGAAGCTGGTCGTCTGCCACTGAAAACGATCTTCCATGACTGCAGAAAGGATATGCTGCCCGCAATGCTGCTGCATATGGTCAAAGCGTCTGGCCCAGTCAATTTCCCCATGGACGGTACCTCCGACGACCATCGGCTCCTCCAAATAATGACGGATATCGCCGTCCACTTCTTCCACACCCGAAACCGGTGCTCCGTTCAAAGCTCCTCGATCACTCGGCTGGCCGCCGCCGGTTGGATAAAAGGCTGTTTCTTCAAGTATGACGAAAAATCCGTTATCATCCTGCCCGGTACGGGCAATGGTTGTATCAAATGCCGTCAAATAAGCATCTTCATAATATAATTTCCGTGTCATATACTTTCCTCCTATGTATATCCTACGGGAATCGTAGCATTTTTTCACATGGTGCCGCCACATATTTCCCGGGAAATCGACGAAACAATAAAGAAGACTCCGCTGTTTCCAGCAGAGCCTTCGAGAGTCTTCCTAATAATTATAAAGATCCTACAGCATCGCGGACGGTCGTATTTCCCCCGACCACTTGGAATTCCTTACCGATTGTCGCCTCATTTTCCAATGTCGCAAGAATGACGCTCGCCACGTCTTCACGGGAAATTTCCCCGCGTTCGACTTTCTCTGCCGCTTCCACTTCACCCGTACCCGCATCGTTCGTCAACATTCCCGGGTGGATGATCGTGTAATCCAGATCCGTTCGTCGCAGCCAGTCATCTGCATAGTGCTTCGCAATGACATAAGGAGCGAAAGAAGCCGGTGCTTCCTGAATCGCTTCCCGCGTCGTATCGAAAGAACTGATCATGACGTAGCGCTTCACACCTGCCTGCTTCGATGCTTCGATCGTCTTCACCGCACCGTCAAGGTCGATCATTACTGTTTTATCAGGGCCGGTATTCGGACCGGATCCCGCTGTAAATACGACAGCGTCCACTCCTTTAAACGCTTTTGCAATGGTTTCCGTGTCGTCTTCCAAGTCAATAAGGACCGTTTCGGCTCCTAAATCTTTGAAGTAGGACGCCTGCTCCTCTTTACGGATCATAGCGACGGCTTCTACTTTTTCGCTGTCCTGGATTTTCTCAACCAGATGTTTACCGACTTGACCATTTGCACCTACTACAAGTACTTTCACTCTCACTCATCCTTTCTATGGAAAACATACATGGTATAGTTTGTTCACCTGTAAGATATGTAACCTTTTTTTATAAAAAGCAAACATCCCAGCTGTTCCTACCATGGGGAAGAAAGGAAAATATTGTTTATTTCTGGATTGTTTGATATATTGAACTGTGACAACTGAATACGTTTTGATTCGGGTGCAGGCGCACAAATGCTGCCTGCTTAAAAGGGAAACCGGTGAAAAGCCGGTGCTGTCCCGCAACTGTAATTGGGAGCGAACTGAAGGACCACTGTCCCCGTCATCGAGCGGGAATGGGAAGGGTTCAGGGAGCGATGATCATAAGCCAGGAGACCTGCCCGTTTCAGCGAACATCATGTACCTACGAGGATAGGGGGTGTGAAGTGCCGTTTCAGGAGAAGGATGGATACGCATGGCTGCGGATCTTATTTGCTTTTCCTAGGAAGAACGCAGCTTGACAACTTCTTGGGGAAGTTGTTTTTTTATTGGCTTTATTTCCGAATGAAATAGAGGTGTCTCTATGAATGATCCGATAGACAGCTATATCGACCTTTTTAAAGCATCTATTATGAATCAGTTCTACGCCGATCTTCCAAGTACACTGGAGGAGACGTTCGAACAATGGCAGAAGGAATGCCGTGACTCGGAGGAACGAATTCGTTTAGAAAAAGCATACGTCCTTGTCCGCGAAGAACTTTTCGGTAAGCATTCGCTGTCCTGATCTTATTTTTGTAAGCGGTTACTATGAGGAGGATGTCTATGCCTGATCAAATGATCTATCGACCTGGTCTTGATGGTGTGATTGCTGCAGAGACGCAGCTTTCCTACCTGGATACAGAGAAAGAGGAAATTGTCATCCGCGGCTATGAACTGATTGAGCTTGCCGGCTGTAAGACCTATACAGACTTGATTCATCTTCTGCTTCACGGCAGTCTCCCTGCAGGTGCAGAACGATCAAATATCGAAGCTAATTTAATAAAGGAATATTCCCTGCCGCAAGGTTTTTTTACGCTTTTCGAAAAGCTTCCGTCCTCTACACACCCGATGGATGCGCTGCGCACAGGTGTTTCCGCCCTTGCCGGTCACGATGAAAGGCTGGAAGACCGCTCACCGGAGGTCATGCGTACGACGGCGCTGCGTTTACTGGCTAAAATTCCGAACATCGTCGCTAACAGTTACCACATCCTGCAGCAGGAACCGGTCATCGAGCCCACGGAGGAACTCTCTTACAGCGCGAATTTCTTATACATGATCACCGGTACGATACCATCGGAGCAGGAGGTGAAGTTCTTCGACCGTTCCTTGTTGCTCTACAGCGAGCACGAAATGCCGAACTCGACCTTCACCGCCCGGGTCATCGCATCGACGAATGCCGACTTGTATGGTGCCTTGACCGGTGCCGTCGCCTCCTTAAAAGGGAATCTTCACGGCGGTGCGAATGAAGCGGTCATGCATATGCTGCTTGAAGGAAAAACGACCGACGGATTCCGTCACCTGCTCTATGAAAAGCTCCAGAAGAAAGAAAAGGTGATGGGATTCGGTCATCGAGTGTATAGGAATCGCATGGACCCACGGGCTTCCCTCATGAAAGAAGCTCTTCGGGAACTCGCAAAAGAAAAAAAACGTGAAGACCTGTTTGACATGTGCGAAGCAGGAGAAGCCGTCATGAAAGAAGAAAAAAATCTATATCCGAATCTGGATTACTACGCTGCTCCTGTCTATTACCTTCTTTCTGTTCCAATCGCTTTGTACACGCCGATCTTCTTTGCTGCAAGAACCCTCGGCCTCTGTGCCCATGTCACAGAACAATACGCCAACAACAAGTTGTTCCGTCCCCGTGTCCTTTATTCCGGCCCGCGGGATCTGCATCCATAAAGGAAGAAAGCCGGGCTGCCTGCCCGGCTGTATGGTACATATTCTTTGTAAAGGTGGAGATGAAATGGAAGAAGTGAAAATGAATACCCTCAAGGAAACCGATCCATTATTGGAGGAAATCGCTGCTTATGCGGTTCACGAAGAAGTTACCAGCGAGGAAGCGTTGCAGACAGCCCAGTACGTCCTGATGGATTCGCTTGGCTGCGGGTTTCTCGCCCTTCGATACCCGGAATGCACGAAACACCTCGGTCCCATCGTTCCTGGTACTATCGTTCCTGACGGCTCGCGTGTCCCGGGGACTTCCTATGAATTGGATCCTGTTCATGCCGCCTTCAATATCAGCTGTATGATTCGTTGGCTCGACTACAATGACACGTGGCTCGCTGCCGAGTGGGGGCATCCCTCCGACAACCTGGGAGGAATCCTGGCCATCGCCGACTATATCAGCAGGAGGCGACTGGCCGCAGGGGAAGCTCCGCTCCACATGAAGGACGTGCTCGTGAACATGGTGAAGGCCCACGAAATTCAAGGTGTCCTTGCACTTGAGAACAGCCTGAACAGAGAAGGTTTGGACCACGTCCTTTACGTAAAAGTCGCAACAGCCGCCGTTGTTACAGCGATGCTCGGCGGGACGAAGGAAGAAGTCACCGATGCCGTCTCGCAGGCATGGGTCGATAATTCCAGTCTCCGCACATACCGCCACGCGCCAAACACCGGATCACGGAAATCCTGGGCTGCCGGTGATGCGACAAGCAGGGGTGTCCGTCTGGCTTTAATGACGAGAAAAGGAGAAATGGGATATCCCACAGCATTATCTGCGCCAGGGTGGGGCTTTCAGGATGTCCTGTTCAGCGGGAAAAAGCTGACACTGGCCCGCCCGCTCGGTTCCTATGTCATGGAGAATATCCTGTTTAAAATCGCATACCCAGCCGAGTTTCATGCCCAGACGGCTGCGGAAGCCGCCGTCCAGCTCCACACGGAAGTAAAAGACAGACTTTCCGACATTGCCAGGATTACCATCACCACCCATGAATCGGCGATTCGGATCATTGATAAGAAAGGACCGCTGCACAACCCTGCGGATCGCGATCACTGCCTGCAGTACATCACAGCTGTCGGATTGATTTACGGCACCCTGAACGCCGACCACTATGAAGATGACACGGCCCGGAATCCGGATATCGACCGACTAAGAGGGTTGATGACAACGGTGGAGTGCGAGGAATACAGCCGCGATTACCTCGATCCGGATAAACGTTCGATCGCCAATGCTGTTCAGGTATTCTTTACAGACGGTTCCTGCACTGAACAAGTGGCAATTGAATACCCCCTTGGCCACCGCAGACGCCGGGATGAGGGAATCCCGCTTCTTTTGAACAAGTTCCAGGACAATTTGAAGACACGCTTCCCATTCCGTCAGGTGAACCGGATTCTGAATCGATGTGAGGATTACGACCAATTAGTCGATACATCCGTGCCTCAATTCATGGAATTATTCCGTATATAAGGAGGAGAACGTATCATGACATGGATAGTGGAACCTACATCGACCCAGCCGGAACGAGCAGCAGCGTTCAAGCGATTGATGGAAGAACAGGAACTGCTCAGGATTCCCGGTGCCCATGACGGCATGTCTGCCAAAATAGCCAAAGACGTCGGGTTCAAGGCCCTTTACTTATCAGGTGCCGCCTATACTGCCAGCCGTGCACTGCCCGACCTCGGCATGATTTACTCCAACGAAATGGCAGCAAAGGCACAAGAGTTGATCCGTGCCTCCGACCTTCCCTTACTTGTCGATATCGACACCGGATACGGCGGGACCATCACCGTCGCCCGCGCAGCGATGGAAATGGTAGAGGCAGGAGTTGCTGCCGTTCAAATCGAGGATCAGCAGCTCCCGAAGAAGTGCGGCCACTTAAACGGAAAAACACTTGTCGATACAGAAGAGATGATGCAGAAAATCCGCACGATTAAAGAAACGGCTCCTACCCTCCTGGTCGTCGCCAGAACAGATGCTAAGTCAGTGGAAGGAATGGATGCGGCAATCGAACGTGCGAATGATTATGTAAAAGCGGGCGCAGATGCTGTTTTTCCAGAGGCTTTGACAAGCGAGGAAGATTTCAAAAAGGCGTCCGATGCCATTCACGCCCCTCTTCTGGCCAACATGACGGAATTCGGGAAAACCCCGTATTTCACCGGGGAAGACTTCGAGGCATTCGGAATGAACATGGTGATTTATCCTGTCACCTCCCTTCGCGTCGCTGCTAAAGCCTACGAACGGATTTTCACGGAAATCCTGACCCAAGACACACAAAAGCACAAATTGTCCGACATGCAGTCCCGTGAAGAGTTATACGAAACGATCAACTATTATGATTATGAAGCACTGGACAAGAAAGTAGCCAAAACCATCCTCCCTGAAATCGGAAGGGAATCAAAATCATAAAAAAAGCCCCGGGATGCCTCTCCCGGGGCTTTTCATCAGCCGCGATGCTTGATCGCAAGGCCTTTCAGGAAATTCCTCGCATACTTATCGCCGCATGGTTTGTAGTTTTTATGCCCTTCTTTTCTAAGCAGCGCACTCAATTCGCCTTTTGTTATCGTCACACCGGCAAGTCCGATGATGTCGATCACATCTTCGTTGGTGAGTTTCAATGCTATTTTCACTTTCTTCAGCATGACGTTATTGACGCTGGAATAGTTCTTGATGGAACGGTCCGGTTTGACAGGGGTGCCATCCTTAGAAAGCTGAGGGCCCCTTTCAAATGTAATCAACCCGTTCAGGAAGGACTCCAACATGCTGTTCGTACACTTGATATGCATCTCGTCCTCGTACGCTTCATCATCGTATTCCTCATACTCTTCCTCCGGCTTGGTGAGAACTTTACGCACGTCCTCTTTCGTCAGCTCTACACCGCCGAGCTTGAATATTTCAACCATGTCCATGTCGCGGATATCGAGGGCATATCGCAGCCGTATCAATATATCATTATTATCCATATCATAACCTCCATGTAGTGTCGCGGATTCTTTTGCAGCAAAAGACGACCGGCCTGTTAAAGGACTATTTTAACACAAGTATCCCATTATCCATATCCCCTTCATCTTACCCAAGAACACACCGAAAAAACCGCCCCCATAGCGGGAAGCGGTCTATCGGGTTACGTCTCTGTTTTCAGCAGCCGCCTTAGTATTTTTCCTGCGCTCGTCTGCGGCAGCGAGCGGCGGATTTCGATGGCTGAAGGTACCTTGTAGCGGGCCATATGCTCCTTGGCCCATCCTGTCAGCTCTTCTTCCGTTACGTCGGCATCCTGCTGCAGAACGAGGAACGCCTTCACAACCTCCCCTTTTCGCTCATCCGGGATACCGATGACGGCTGCCTGTACGACAGCCGGGTGCTTCTTCCACAGCGATTCCACATCTTCCGGGAAAATACTGAACCCGGAGGACTTGATCATCTCCTTACTCCGACCTTGAAAATACAGATAGCCGTCCTCATCGAAGTAACCGATATCGCCCGTATGCAGCCAATCATCCTTCCTAACCTCTGCTGTAGCCTCCGGACGATTCCAGTAGCCCTTAAACACACCCGGGCTTCGGATAACAATCTCCCCGGACTCCCCTGGTGGACAAGCTTCTCCTGTCCATGGATCATGGATCTCTATCCTGGAACCAGGAACCGGAACGCCGACGGAACCGAATTTCACCTTTTCCGCAGGCATATACGTATCGACCGTATGTGATTCACTCAAGCCGTACGATGCTTCAAACAAACAGCACCCCGGCGCTAGCTCCTTCCACCTTTCCGCAAGACTCTCCGTCACCGGCATACCGAAACTGGTACACAGGTTCAACCGCAAGTGTTCAAGCGTTCCTTCTGTTCCCATGTCAAGTATCGCTTCATTCATCGGTGCGGTGCTGTACCAGACCGTCACTTCATAATGTTTAAGCATCCTCAACGTTTCAACCGGATCAAAGCGTTCCATCAACACACACGGAGCCCCTGTGTAGACAGGGATATTCACGCCCATCACCATTCCCGCTATATGGCACAGCGGCATGACCGCAAGCCACGTTTCCCGATTCTCCACTCCGTTGGCGCTGACTGCAGCCGCCGTTTTGTAAAGGGCATTGCCGTAGGTAAGCATGGCCGCTTTCGGACGCCCGGTCGTCCCGGATGTAAAAGCAAGCAGAGCGGTCTCATCCATATCAACGGCGGTTGGCTTTTGTAACGAAGGGCCTTCAAGAAGAACATCTCTCCATGCTACTTCCCGCTGCTGCAGGGTTGAATCCTTCTCTGAAACGGCGTCTGCTCGGTACTCGCTGTTTCGAACGGCAATGACACGGGCGAGCGTATGCTCCATTTTTCTAACTTCCGAAAGCAGTTCGCTGCCCGCGAAAACGGCGCACATCCCTACTTCTTCCACGAAGTAATCCAACTCTCCAGCCTTATACATCGGACTGAGCGGACAGACGACTGCCCCGATGTACTGAATGGCATAATGAGCGATCACGTATGGTGGTCCGTTCTGCATGAAAAGCCCGATCCGATCACCTTTTGTAAATCCAGCGGAGGTTAAGAACCCTGCGACCTTCTGAACCTGCTCCAGCACGTCTCTCCAGTTCCAAGCCTTTCCGTAGTAAATGTACGCCGGATCGTTCGGACGCTGCCTGGCATGGTCCTGTAAGTATTCCGTCAAAGGTTTCTTCCCCTTTTTATACATCACCGTATCGTCTCGTCCCTGCTTCTTCATTCCATCCCTCCTACTGCGACATCGGCCAATCAGCGAGACGTCTGTCGCTTTTCACTGGACCGGAAGCCGTCGCCGATCGAAGGAAACGGAGAAGAAAGGAACGGGTAGCTTCCGGTTCAATAATGTCTTCAATCAGAAATTTGCCTGCTGCCTTCATCGGAGAGCTGTCGAAATTCCACTGCTCTAAATATTTGGCTCGTTCCTGCTTCGGATCTTCTGCCTGTTGAATATGCTTTCCATACACCACATTCACACCGACCTCAGGACCGGTGAAGTTGATTTCCGCCTCCGGCCAGGCAGCGACGACGTCTGCTCCCATTCCGGGTCCGCACATATTTCCATAAGCGGCTCCAATACTCTTTCGGAGAACGACCGAGTATTTCGGCACCGTCGACTTAGCAAGGGCCGTGTTCCAGTTCATAATCTTCGAAGCCATCTTCCGCTTCTCCGCCTGGCTGCTGATCCGGAAACCAGGCGTGTCATGAAGAAAGACGAGGGGAATATGGTAGGAATCGCACAGGCAGATGAAATCCACCGCTTTATCACATTCCTCCGGTCCCGGTGCACCTGCCATCTGCATCGGTTGGTTTGCGACGATCCCGGTTACCTGCCCGTCCAGACGGGCAAAACCGGTGATCAGTGCTTTTCCGTAAAACGATCGGTATTCCATGAACGTCTGCAGATCAAACAGAGTTTCGATAACCTCCCTCACATCATAAGGGCGCCGCAAATTGGCAGGTACGATGTCCATTACATCAATCCTCCGATCGCCATCCCCGCTGTGAACGACCGGCGGAGTGTCTTCTGCATTGGAAGGTAGGTAACGGAAAAATGTGCGCAGCATCTCGATGGCATCTTCCTCGGTTTCCGCTATGTGATCGATGTGACCCGTGTGGACGGCATGGACGCCGGTTCCGCCAAGATCGTCCGCTGTCAGCCGCTCCCCGCTTGCCATTTCGAGCATCCTTGGTCCAGCTACGGCCATCCCCGTTCCCTTCACCTGAGTGACAAAATCGGAGGTGACGGCCATCCATGTCGGACCGCCGTAGCATTCTCCAAGTATGGCAGTCAGGACCGGTGTTTCCCTCCCATGATCGAGCATGCAGTGAGGGAATAGTTTGTCACTAATGCCGTCGGAACCCATCCCGTCCGGCATCCGCAGTCCTCCGCCTTCACATAAGTTGAACAGCGGCAGCTTCCGTTTCTTCGCATAAGAATAGAAGAACTCACTCTTTCGCAGGTGTACTTCCCCCTCTGTTCCGGACAGCACGCGGACGTCCATCGCCTGAACGACCGCCTCTCTCCCTTCCACGCGGATCATGCCGCCGATCAGTCCGTCTGCCGGTGTCCGCTCTTCCATACCAGGTACCGGAGAATGTGCGGCCGCCCCTAGTTCCCAGAACGACCCGGCATCCGCAAGCAGATCGATTCGTTCCCTTGCACTTAATTTCCGCTGTTTCACTAAGCTTTCCTGTTTTCCCTCCACTATCGTATCCCCCTCACATACTAACCAGTCGGTATGTTTCGATTATACGTTTACCGTTCTGAAAATTCAATTATATTCCAAGTCAAATAAAGACGCTCCTCTCTTCCAAAGGAGCGCCTACTTATCTTCTTCCGGACGATACGTTTTCGTGAGATAGATCACGACGGTAAAGAAACATCCTCCGAAAATAAAACCGAGCTTCAGCCATACGTTCGGAGCAATGAAAAACGCGGAGAAAAGAAAGGAAAACCATATCATGATCAGGACAGATACCTTCGCTTTGACAGGAATTCCTCTGCCCGATTTATAATTTTGGATATAGGAACCGAACCATTTATTCGTCATCAGCCAATTGTACAGACGGTCGGAACTGCGCACATAACAAGCTGCTGTCAACAGCAGGAACGGTGTCGTCGGAACCAGAGGGAGAACGATTCCCAACACGCCAAGACCGAGTGATATACTGCCAATGACGATCAACAGTACCTTTACAAACTGTTTCATCGATTAACCCCTTACTACATTCGTCGTATCTCTTCTTATGTTAACCTGATTCCCTTCATAATTTCCATTCGTAACCGTCAGTAATTGTTTCCATACAAAAAAAGGCCGCCCTACGCCAAAGGTGCGACCTATTAATACCTTCTTTCCTTTATGTATGAAAGAAACTTCAGATTCCTCTAGTTCACGGTAATGGCTTTCTCTTTATGGGTATGCCAGTCCCCTTTTTCCACATGCAGCTTCACTTGATAGGTTCCGGATTCCGGGAACACATAGTCAGCCGTATACGTCTCTCCCGCTTCCTCCGCATCGACGAAATCATGGGACTCTTCCCCTTCTTTCCACACTTCGAAACGGACGTCCGCACCTTCCACCGGCGCTTCTGCTTCCATCACATGCGCGGTCAAGGTCGTCTCTTCCCCTTTTTCAACAGGCTCCTCCATCATGATATGGACCATCCCACCTTCCTCTTCCGAAGGCTCTTTCTGTGCAGAATCGACATCTCCGATGACAAGCTCGTCCTTCGGCATGTTGTGAGATCCTCTTGCCTGGACGTGGGAAACGACATAGTACAGACCCGCTTCCTCTACAGAGGTTTCGACCTCATACATGCCGTCCCCCGTTGATTCGCCTTCGAGCATTTTGTGGTCTTCCTCATCCTGACCGTCCTGCCACATCTCGAATTGGACCTCGTCGGCATCATTTACAGCTTCTTCCCCTTTCGTTACATGGGCCTGTAAGGTGAAAGTGTCACCAGGTTCCAGCTGTTCTTCCGGAGTCGTTGAGAAACGGACGTCGAGAGGTACCAGATCACTATCCGCCGCCTGCTGTTCCGCGTTGTCTTCCCCTCCGCATGCCGTGAGCATCAGCAGTATACCAACCATAAGAAAAGTTCCGATTATTGACTTCCTGCCCATTCCGAAGCACTCCCTTTCATTATTGGACTTTCTTCAGATCTTCCACAATCTTGTCCATTTCGCTCCGCTTCGTTCCATCATACTTCTTGATGACCTTCCCTTCCGGATTGACGAGGAAGAAGCTTGTCCCGTGCATGTACTGATCAGAATCCGGGATCTCGTCGACCAGGTTGCTGAACGACTTGATGGATAATTCCTTAATCGTCTGGAATTCATACCCTGTCAAGAAGGACCAGTTGTCGTAGTCCGCTCCGAATTTGTCGCCGAATTCTTTCAACGCTTCCGGTGTATCATTTTCCGGATCGATGCTGAAAGAGACAAGCTGGGCATCGATATCTTCTTCCTCCATTTTCTGCTGCAGCACAGCCATATTATTCGTCATCGGAGGACAGACCGTCTCGCAATTTGTGAAAATCGTATCAGCCACCCACCAATCTCCCTCTAAATCTTCGTTACTTAATTTACCGTTATCCTGCGTCGTGAAGGAGAAAGACTGGACAGAGCCTGACATGTTCGACTCAATTTCCCCGCCGCAACCTGCCAGCAGCAATACTCCCAACAGAACCATTACGTATCGCTTCATGAAAACAACACCTTTCATTATTCATCTTCCAGATCCAATAAAGGAAAGGAAAGAGTAATTTTCGTCCACTCGTTTTCTTTAGATTGGATATTTATGTCCGCCTCGTGTTTGACGATAATTTGCTTGACGATGGCAAGTCCGAGACCAGATCCTCCTTCTTTTCTCGATCTCGACTTATGCACACGATAGAATCGATCCATGATCTTCGCCAAATCCTTCTCAGGTATTCCTGCCCCTGTATCGTGAATTTCAAGCAGGGCACGGTCTTCTTCCTGTCGCACATTAATCGTCACTCCATCTCCTTCTTGACTATAGCGGATGGCATTATCCAGGAGATTGCTTAAGACTTGCTCGAGACGATCTGCGTCCCCTTTAATGATCAGCTCTTCATCAAGCTCAACCTTACAATCCATCCCCTTCTGTTGCAAAGGCAGTCGGAACTTTTCCACCACCTCCAGGACAAGCTGTGAGAAAGGAAGAATATCCAGCTGCATCGGATACGACTCCCCTTCCAGCTGAGCCAGGTCGAGCAGATCATGAACCAGCCGGGAGAGCCGGATTGTCTCCTGATGAGTGATTCGGATATATTTCTTTTCCTCTTCCTTTCCCATGACTCCTTCTATAATCGCCTCTGTATATCCTCTCATATAGCTTAGAGGGGTACGTAATTCATGGGAAACGTTCTGAAGGAACTCTCTCCGGTTGTTCTCAACTTCCTCCAGCGATTGAGATAATCGATTGAAAGAGTGGGCAAGAGCACCGACTTCATCCGATGAAACAACCTCCATCCGCTTGGTAAAATCCCCACCGGCCATTTCTTCAGAGATCATCCTCATATTCTCCAACGGCTGCACAAGCTGGGCAGCTATTTTCCTCCCCGCCCACACTAACAACGATAAGAGAATGAGAATCGCCCCGATTAAAATAAGAGAAATGGAATGAAAGGGCGCATAGACATCGTCCAGGGGCATATACAAAAATACGGCACCTGAGAGAGCATCTCCCTCCAGCAAAGGAATGGCCACAGCCAGAATATCCTGCTCAAAGAGCGGATGCTGCCGGACCATGGTAACGGTTTCACCATCAAGCAGCTTCTGCCTCTCTTCAAAAGTGATCAATGATTCCTGCAGCGGTTCCTCATAAGGCAGCGCACCGCTCAGCTCCATTGGATTCTGAGTAAAGATGATTTCCGCTTCCATATTTTCATTCATCCACCGCAGACGCTCCTGGAAGGTACCTCCCTCCCCATCTTCCATATACACATCCTTCAGATTGTTTCCTTGTAGAAGAAGCGTGTCTTTCTGATTGTCTACATAAAATCTTTCATAAAGAAAGTAGGTAAGTCCGATGACGATCAGTACAGCTCCGATGGAAACTACAGCCATCGTCACCCATATCTTCTGTTTCAATCCAATCGCTTTCAGCCATTCTCTAATTGAATTTATAGCCGACACCCCAAACCGTCTGCACGTAAACTCCTGCTGACTTCAGCTTCAATCTCAACGTCTTGATATGGGTATCTACGGTTCTCATCGTCCCTTCGCTTCCAAATCCCCACACACGGTCAAGCAGTTGATCACGTGTGAACACCTGGCCTTGATTCTGGATTAAATGAGCGAGCAGTTGAAATTCCTTTCTCGTCAAATTTACTTTCTTTTGTTCGACCCGCACGACATGTCCTTTCAAGTCCACTTCTATCTCTTTATACCTGAAGTATCCTTCTCCTTCTATCTGGAAGCCTTTCGTACGACGGAGAGAAGCTTCGATTCTAGCTACCAGTTCCTTCGGGCTGAACGGCTTGACAATGTAATCATCCGCTCCTACCTTCAAACCATACACCCGGTCGTCTTCATGGCTCTTCGCCGTCAGCATCAGAACAGGAACATCAGAAAAACGCCGGATTTCCCTGCAGGCCTCCATTCCGTCCATCTTTGGCATCATGACATCCAACAGGACAAGGTCGATTTCTTTTGTCTTCAGCAATCGAACTGCTTCTTCTCCGTCCTGGGCCGTACACACCTGATAGCTGTGCGCCTCTAAATACGAAGTAATCAGGCGGATCATTTCCTTCTCATCATCCACAACTAATATGTTCATTCCTCTTTCCCTCCAGCTATCATCGTTACAGGCCCTCCATCTACAGCAATTTCCCTTGTGACTTCGAACGATTCGATGTCCATGACGGTTACTTTATCACTGTCGATGCTTGATACATAGAGGTTGCCATGTTGGGAGATGACGTCAAAAGGATTCGCTCCCACTTTAACCGTCTCTTTGTTTTCATAATCATCGAACGGGACCTTCACTACTTCATGAGACCCGTGACAGACTACATACAAATTCGAACTTCCTTCCGGGCTGTACAGATTGACCGGCATCAAGCCGACAGCTATCCGATCCATCTGCTCCCCTTTGTCGACATCAAACACATAGACGTGGCGGTTTAATTCACCATGTACCGGTCCATGGCCGCCGATATACAGTTTAGAATCGTTATACCACAGCCCCTCCGGCAGATGGGGAACTGCAATTTCCCTAACCACTTCAAAAGTCTTCGTATCAATGACGGAGACCGAGTCATCCTGCTGATTCAACACATACAGCATTTCTCCATGATCATCCGTCACCATGGAAAGGGGAAAAGAACCGACTGGTATCATCCCCGTAATCTCCTCTTTTTCTGTATCAAACACCTGTACCTGATTGTTTTTACTGTCTGCCAGATACAACTGGTGGCTGTCTGCTACATAAAGTAGCTTATTGACATCCGGTCCGACATCCGCCCAATTCTTTGTTTTCCCTGTTTCCAAATTCAACAGGACCAGGAAATCCTCTTTTTTCGTCGTGAAAGCTATATGTAGATCATCGATCCTTTCCATATCAGCAATAACGGTCCCAACCTTTGTATCCTTCAACAAATTACCCTCCGGATCCAGAAACGACATCCGATTGTCTTTCAAGTGGGAAATAACAATCGAATCTGCCGCCCCCTGCGGAATCACAACCTTGTCCTCCCGGCAGCCGGACAATAGAAGTAAAAGGACCAACAACAAAAACATCCAACACTTATTCATACCGTCCTCCCAACCTTATCCAATCATCCTGTCCAGTTACTAATAAGTATAAAAGATAATTATGAAATCTTTGCGAAATTCCAGGCAATTATTTCAAAATCATGGAAAGAAAGGAGAAACGCATTTTCATAGGAAAAAACACCTCTCTATGGAGGTGTTTTCCTCTTTTATTTGTTAAGCAAGTTTTCTGCGCTTTGGAAGAGACTTTATCGATACTGCTGCCTCCGTACCCACATCGTTGCCGCCCACTTCTCTCCGGCAGTGACCGGCGAACCTCCATGAAGCGTACGCTCATTGATCGCAGGATCGTTATAGAAATACTCGAAATAGACCGCCATTCCTTTGTGAGGGGAGACGGTAAGGTTCATTTCCGGGAAATATGTTTCCCCGCCTTCTTCGACATCATTCAAGTAGAGGACGAGGGTGCTGATCCTCGGGTTTTTCGCGGCTCTGGAAGTAGAACGGAAATAGTCATGGTGCGCTTTATATTCCTGCCCCGGTTTATAATGAAGGATATGAATCCCTTCTCCATGCTCCACCGGCACATTCATAATCTGAGCGAGGCGCTTCTCGATCCTGCCCGTCAACTCATCGTCCGGCAGAAACGCACTGCTGCTCGTACGGATATCACTCACATCATGATCGGAACCGATTTTGGAACGGTTCACCTTATCCTTCGACAGACGGATCAACGCTTCACACTCTTCCTCACTGACGACATTTCCCAATATAGCGATCTTCGGTTCTTCCATCTTCGCAAGAATCGTCACGTCACGATCCTCTGTCACAATCCTGCTTCCCGTATGATCGAAAATAGATGCTTCATTTACATGTGTTGCCACTTATTCATCAACCTTTTCTCATTTGATAAAACGCTTACAAAACAAAGGCATATCTTTATGGATATAAAAGCTATTCTATCATTTTTCTCTCCTTTTTTCTGCTGGTTTTCATAAAATTTACAAAATTGTTCACATATGAAATCGGACATCCAAAAAAAGCTCTTCCTGCCTCATGGACTGGAAGAGCCTTCAACGAGCTGCTTCAATTCGGAGAAGTTTGAGGTCCGCCCCATCGCCCACATCAGCTTCGGCAGCAGCGCCTCGGTATTCATATCGTTCGAAAGGATGACCTTCTCCTGATCGATCACCCTGCCGACCTTATAGAGCGATAAGTCCGCTCCTTCTTCCAGGCATTGTGTCGTGATGACGACGATCTTCCCTTCCCCGATCAGGTCTTCTACGGTTTTGGTGAGATCGCGCTCGAGAAACGGCAGTCCGCCGCTTCCGAATGTTTCAATAATGACGGCCTGAAAATGATCTTTGATGAGATTTAACATTTCCGGTTTGACTCCCGGATACAGCTTGAACAAATGAACATCCGTGCACAGCCCTGTTTCCAGGCGGAAATCACCTTCCACACGATCCGGCACATCCATATTAGGCTCAATACGGTCGCCCTCGATATAAGCAATATATGGATAGTTGATACTTTCAAACGCATCATAGCTTTCGGTCCTCATTTTGACCGCATGCGTTCCTTCAATGACCCGTCCGCCGAAGACGACGAACACACCGGGTTCTCCTTGTTTTGCATAGGTAACAGCATCCGTCAAATTCCGCACTCCGTCCGTCTTCTGTGCATCGATCGGCTGGATGGAGCCGGTCAATACCACCGGCTTCTGCAGATTCGGCAGCATGTAGGACAAGGCTGCGGATGTATAGGACAGCGTATCCGTTCCATGAGTGATGACGAACCCATCGTAGTCCGGATAATGCGCATAGACAGCCTTTGCTATCTCTTCCCAATGCTCCGGCTGCATGTTCGTACTATCGATGTTGAGAACCGTATCCGTATCAATCTGTACGTCCTCTTCCTTCAATGGCAGATAACCGACCAGATCCTGGATGGGAATGCCCGGGATCAGCCCCTCCTCCGTTTGGATACATCCGATCGTTCCACCTGTCGACAAGAGAAGAATTCGTTTCATTATCTCCACACCTTTTTTATAAAATCCTAAAGCTCTATCTACTATAACAGACAGGAATGATTTTGGTATGCACTCCAATTAAGCTATACTAAGTCATGGGAGGATTACCAAATGAAATTAACCAGACTCACTGAACTTCGCAAACAAAAGAAATGGACGATGCAGGAAACGGCCGACCAGCTCGGCATCGCCAAAAGTACATATGCCGGTTATGAATCCGGATACCGCCAGCCTTCGCTGGATTCTCTGATCAAACTGGCCGATATCATGAATACCTCGATCGATTATCTATTGAACCGCACCGACGATCCCCGCTCTCCCGATGATCAAAAAATGGTTCTGTTGGACGATTCCAACCAGCCGCCGGATTGGGAAATCCGCATTGACGGTGCCGCCGCTACGGAAGATGAGCTTCACGATTTCCTGGCATTCGTAAGGACAAAACGTCAGCTCAGACAGTAATCAATCCATACTGACGATGCCGGGGCTTGTCATCTTATGCGTATCAAGAATACGGTTCAGTTCCAATTCTGTCAGCACCCCTTCTTCTAAACAGATATTCCTGATTGTCTGTCCTGTACGCAGGGCCTTTCGAGCAATTTCCGACGCTTTCTCATATCCGATATAAGGATTCAGTGCGGTAATAATACCGATACTGTTCTCTACATTGTTTTTCATCACCATATCATTCGCCTTAATATCTTTCACACAATAATCGGTGAATACTCCGAAACCGTTCTTCATGATTTTGATGGACTCCAACAAATTGAACACGAGCACCGGCTCCATGACGTTCAGCTGCAGCTGCCCTGCTTCTGAGGAGAGGCTGATCGTCTGATCATTGCCGATCACCTGGAAAGCGATCTGATTGATCACCTCTGCCATGACAGGGTTCACCTTCCCAGGCATGATGGAGGAACCAGGCTGGCGCGCCGGAAGATCGATTTCATTCAAACCGGCACGTGGACCGGAAGCCATTAATCGAAGATCGTTCGCAAGCTTGGACATGTTCAACATGCACGTCTTCAAGTAGCCGGAAATCTCCGTATATAAATCCGTGTTGGCTGTAGCGTCCACAAGGTTCTCCGCGGAAACAACCGGATAGCCGCTGATGTCCCGCAGGCGGTCCACGACTTTGCTGACATAGGCAGGGTCGGCGTTCAACCCGGTACCGACCGCTGTCGCCCCTATATTAATTTCGTATAATTTCTCCAACGAACCGGAAATTCTTTCGATGTCCCGCCCGATCATTCTGCCGTAGCTGGCAAATTCCTGTCCGAGACGAATCGGAACAGCATCTTGTAAATGCGTCCGTCCCATCTTGATGACGGTATCAAACTCTTCCGCCTTCTCCATAAATACCACCTGCATACGGCGCATCGTATCAAGAAGCAGATCCAGCTGTGAAAGCACGGCCAGGTGAATCGTTGTTGGAAACGCATCGTTGGTGGACTGAGACATGTTCACGTGCGTATTCGGACTTAAAAATTTATAGTCGCCTTTTTCACGGCCCAGGATTTCCAAGGCCCGGTTGCTGATTACTTCGTTTGCATTCATGTTAATGGACGTACCTGCTCCACCCTGAATCGGATCGACGATGAAGTGATCGTGATGCTTCCCTTCAATAACCTCTGAAGCCGCCTCAATGATGGCGTCTCCCAAATGGGCGGACAAGCGCCCCGTGAAAACATTCGCTTCCGCCGCGGCCTTCTTCACCATGGATACGGAGGTGATGAGAGATTCATGGATTCTGTAACCTGTAATCGGGAAATTCTCGGATGCCCGCAGTGTCTGAATCCCGTAATAAGCGTCTGCCGGAATCTCTCTTTCTCCTAAGAAGTCTTTTTCTACTCGAGTTGTCTGTACTTTATACATGATGAAACCTCCTTCATTGTTTTTTGAAATTCACAGCGAGATGTCGCAGCTGAACAGCGAATCGTCGCTTTCTTTCTCAATATCCAAATGGATGTTATCGATGACTTCCTGCATATTAACGTATTTTCCAAGATAGATCATCAATTTTGCAAGCAGAGCTTCCGTATTCATGTCTTGGGAAATGACGACCTGGTTTCGATCAATCTTCCTTCCCACTTCATACAAGTCGATGTCGATTCCTTCCTCCAAGCATTGCGTCGTCAGCACAACGACGACTCCGGCGTCGATCAAGGCCTTCACTTCTTCTGCCAGGTCGACTTCGTAGAATGGAATCCCCCCGCTGCCGAAACATTCGATGATGACACCCTTGTAGCTAGTAGAAATGAAGCGGAAAATCTCTCGGTTGATACCCGGATAGAGCTTCAGGACGAAGACATCCGTACACAACCTCGTCTCCAGCTCCAACCGACGTCCGCGTTCCGCGTCCAACGGCTTTGAATGGTAAGTGATGCGTGTATTATCAACATAAGCGACGTAAGGATAATTGACGCTCTCGAACGCGTGCTTACTTTTCGTCCTCATTTTCATCGCCCTCGTCCCCTTGATGACACGACTGTTGAAGACGATATACACCCCGGCCAGACCATCCGCTGCATAATGAACGGCATCCATCAAGTTCTGTTCTCCATCGGAATCGACCAGTGTCATTGGTATTTGTGAACCTGTCAGGACGACCGGCTTATCCAAATGCATCAGCATCGAATCGAGCGCTGCTGCCGTATAGGCCATTGTATCCGTGCCGTGGGTGATGACGAACCCGTCATAGTGGTCGTAATGGTCATGGATCATTGTCGCAAGCTTGACCCAATGATTCGGGTAAATATTCGTACTGTCCAAGTTCAAGGACACAATACAATCTACATCACACTGAAAGCGAAATTCGAGCCTCCCGACCATTTCCTCCGGACTCAGCCCCGGCGTGAGTCCCTGCTCGCTTTCGACCGAGGCAATGGTTCCGCCCGTACCGATAAGAAGAATTTTTTTCATTGATGAACACCCTTTCCCTGCTTCCTTTTTCTTCTCTGTCATTTTGCTATATCAGATACATCCTCTTCCATATCCGTTTCTATTTCCGTTTCTGCTCCATCCGTATACCAGATGAATTTGCCTGTGTACCCGTAGATGATGACAAGCGCAATCGATACGAAGCTCATCCACATGAACGGCAGATAAGACAACGTCGACACACCGAGGATTCCCGCCATGAAAATCCCGTTATCCGACCACGGCACCATTCCGGATGTCATCGTCCCGCCGACCTCCGTATTCCTTGATAGAACCCTGCGGTCGATATGTAGTCTGTCATAACTGCTTTCCATCAGCTTCGGTGTCAAAATCAGCGACACATACATCGCACAGCCGAAAATATTGGTGAACAACCCAGTAAAAATTGTTGATACAGAAAGGCTCCCGGCATTCTTGATCTTGTCCACGAACGTGTTCATGATGACGGTCAATACGCCCACCTTCTCCAGCATACCTCCGATACCAAGACCGAGAATGATGACCGCAATGGAGCCGAGCATTCCGCTTATGCCTCCCCTGTTCAGTAATTCATCGATGAATTCAGAGCCGGAGCTGATCTGGAATCCATTGTAAGCTGTCTCAATGGATGACACGACATCCGCATTCTGAAACAATACGGCCCATATGATCCCGACCAATGCACCGAAGGAAATCGTCGGGATGGACGGCTTCTTCATGATCAACAATCCAATGACAATAACCGCGGGTGCAAGCATAAGCGGACTGATGTTGAAGGTATCATTCAAGGACGTCATGATCGATTGGACCCTGTCCAGATCGATATTGCCGCTGCCATGGTAGAACCCTGCTCCTGTAAAGAGAATAGCCGTAATGATAAACGCTGGTACATCAAGGTACAACATCGATTTCACGTGGGAAATGACGTTGACTTTCGACATCGATGCAGCCAGCACCGTACTGTCTGAAAGCGGTGACAATTTATCTCCGAAATAAGCACCGGACAAGACTGCACCTGCTACTAACGGAAGCGGAAGCCCAAGCCCCTCACCGATTCCCATCATTGCAATCCCGGCGGTGCCGACAGTTCCCCAGGACGTTCCTGTGGAAAGAGATGTCAACGCACATATAATTAAAGTAGCTAATAAAAAGATAGAAGGATGAATGAAGTCAAGACCATAATAAATGATCGTTGGAACGACCCCACCGGCAATCCACGTACCGATTAAAGCACCAACCGCCATCAAGATGATGACTGCTTCCAACCCGTTCGATATTCCTTTGATGATCGAACCCTGCAAGGAATCATACGTAAAACCCAATCTCAACCCCAGTAACATGACGATAAACCAACCGACAAACAGCGCCAGCTGAATCGGCAGTTCCAACAGCGCGGTAAACGAAAACACCACAGCCAGAAACGCAGCCAGCACACAACAGACTTCCAATAGAGACGGTAACCTTGCTTCCTTCATTGCAATCTCCTCCTATTTTCTTTTTAAAAACAAGCCAAGTACGCAATACGAGAACAATTTTCCTCATAATAACATAGGAATCTACTTTTTTGAATGCGTTTTTACGCATTTTGAGAATAATAAAGATTCTGGGATATTCTACAATAAAAAAAAGCCCTCCTGCCGCAGCGGCAGGAAGAGCCTTTTTGTCATATCTCTATCAGTGAACGGAATCGGACAAATCTTCTTCCGCTTCCTCTTGATTGGTATACCAGATGAATGTACCTGTGTATCCATATAGGATGACAAGCGCGATCGATACGAAACTCATCCACATGAATGGTAGATAGGATAACGTCGACACGCCAAGAATACCGGCCATAAAAATGCCGTTATCCGACCACGGTACCATTCCGGAGGTCATCGTCCCGCCGACCTCCGTGTTCCTAGATAAGACTCTCCGGTCGATTCGGAGCCTGTCATAACTTTTCTCCATCAGCTTCGGTGTCAGAATTAAGGAGACGTACATCGCACAACCGAATATATTCGTAAACAATCCGGCAAAAACCGTCGATACAGACAAGCTGCCCGCACTTCTGATTTTATCTACGAACGTATTCATGATGACTGTAAGGACGCCGACCTTCTCCAGCATGCCGCCGATACCAAGGCCCAGGATAATTACCGCGATAGATCCAAGCATGCCGCCAATACCACCCCTGTTCAGCAGTTCATCGATGAATTCGGATCCGGATTCAATTTGAAAGCCATTGTAGGCCGCATCGATCGAAGAAACCACATCCGCTCCCTGGAAGACCACCGCCCAAATGACTCCTACCAGCGCCCCGAAGGATATCGTAGGAATAGACGGCTTCTTCAAGATCAGCAAGCCGATGACGATCAATGCCGGCACGAACATGACAGGATTGATGGTGAACGTCTCATTCAAGGACGTCATAATCGACTGGACTCTGTCCAAATCTACATCTCCCGTCCCGTAATAAAAACCGGCAGCCGTAAACAGAATCGATGTAATGATGAATGCGGGCACATCCAGATACAGCATCGACTTCACGTGCGAAATCACGTTAACCTTCGACATCGATGCCGCAAGGACGGTGCTGTCTGAAAGCGGTGATAATTTATCACCAAAGTAGGCCCCGGATAACACAGCACCCGCTACAAGGGGAAGCGGCAGTCCGAGTCCTTCCCCGATCCCCATCATTGCAATCCCCGCTGTACCGACCGTTCCCCAGGATGTTCCTGTGGATAAGGAGGTCAGTGCACATATAATTAATGTAGCTAATAGAAAAATAGAAGGGTGGATAAAGTCCAAGCCGTAATAAATGATTGTGGGAACGATCCCACCTGCAATCCAGGTACCAATCAAAGCACCGACCGCCATCAGGATGATGACTGCTTCCAACCCGTTGGAAATCCCTTTGATCATGGAGTTCTGTAGAGAATCATACGTAAATCCTAAACGCAAACCTAGTAAAATGACAATGAACCACCCGACGAACAGTGCAAGCTGGATCGGCAGTTCAAACAGTGCCGTAAATGAAAATACGACAACTAGAAATGCAGCTAATACGAGAAATACTTCCAATAAAGACGGTAATCTTCCTTCCTTCACTTCAATCTCTCCCTATATCCTTTTCATATAATTTAAGTATTTTCTCATCATACCAACATAGAGAGCTTTTTTGAATACGATTTGTCATATTTGCTGACATTGGACAAGAAAAATTGTTCGGAATGAACACCTATCCGAGAGGCTGAGGTGTAGAATCCACCCATTGCGGGTATATGAATAAACAAATGCTTCTTCAGGAGGTGACGCAGCATGGCAATGGATGTTCTGTGTGACGTGAAGAACTGTGTGCATAATGAAGACGGTCAGAAGTGTGGAGCAGAAACAATCTTCATCATCAGTGAATCAGGAAAAACCGCCTCGTCTCAAAACGAAACAGACTGCAAGACATTTGAAGCGAAGCACTAGACACATAACCGAATAGAAGGTATTCCTGGTAGCCGATGAGGGCTACTTTTTTTAGTTAAGACTGATAAAGATTATCGTTATCATGTTGTGCTTACAAACAAAATTTTGTAAAACAACCTCCCCCTCCAGCTCTATGGATATCGGAAAGACTACTTCCCTTTCCTCACAAATCGGCCGCCTCATGATTATTTGTTTATTCTTGTTTTATTTTGTTTATATAAAGGGGCCGTTTACGCGGCCGTCCCAAGGACCGCTTCTCCGGCCATTTCCGGGGATTAGTCCGGCCCTAGGCCATTATCGCAAACCGTCTCCCCTCATTTTTTTTTCGGCTATTTCGACGCAGGCTTGTATATGTATAATCGACTAACGGTACCTTAATGGTGTCTAAAGACAGAAGAAAAAAGCAGACATCCATGTCAAAAGATGTCCGCTCTGTTTTCTTATATATCGTACGGCTGGGGATCCCTTTTCGTAAAAGTATAGAGGCGCTTAAATCCTGCCTGTTTCGCCATGCTGACCGCGCTCTCCCAGTAATCTCCCGTTGTCTCCGGCTTGTGCGAGTCCGACCCGATTGTCAGGATCTCGCCGCCCACCTCTTTATAAAGCTTCAAAATATCCATCGTAGGAAAAGCCTCTCCGACTTTCTGGTTGGATAAGCCGGACGTATTGATTTCGATCCCGATGCCGCGATCGACCGCCTTCCGCAGAATTTTCCTTAACAATGCTTCGTAGTCGCGGAATGCGTATTTCTCTCCTGCCGTCCCGTCGTAGCGTTTCATCAAATCCAGGTGAGCGAGCACGTCTATATCGGCACCTTCGACAAGCGCGTACATTTCCTCGAAGTAGGCGCGGTAAGCCGCTTCCCGCTCCTTCTCCTGCAGGACTTTCCTAAGCTTCGTTTCTTCTATGTTGTGAACGGAACCGAGGATGAAATCGAGGTCTTTATCCCGTAAGACCTCCTCGTATTCCGCTTTCATCAAGTGCGGTTCGCATAATTCGATCCCTGCCTTGATGGTCAGCCTGCCCTCAAACTCCTCGCGGCATCTCTCTATCTCAGAAAAGTACCTCTCGAAGTCCATGTGTCCATATGTCGGCACATTCGGATTGACAGAGAAGTGTTCGGTAAAGCAAATCTCGTTAAACCCTTTATTCACTGCACTCGCACAAACGTCCTCCATCTCTGCCTTTGAATCAAACGAATGGTTCGTATGATGATGATAATCCGCTGCGTACATAATGCTTCCTCCTTGCCTTCTTCTAGTAAAAAAAAGAAATAAGGTAACCCAGAAAAAGGTTACCTCATACAGGAACTTACTTCAACAGAGACTTGAAGTTATGAACGACGTTCTCTACGGTGAAACCGAACGCGGCGATCACTTCATCTCCAGGTCCTGAGGTGCCGAAAGTATCGACACTTATTACCAAGCCTTCGTCTCCTGCATACTCTCTCCAGCCAAGCTTCGATCCCATCTCGACGACCAGCCGCTTTTTGATGTCCTTCGGAAGCACGTGCTCTTTGTACTCCGGCGCTTGTTTTTCAAACAGATCCCATGACGGCATGCTGACGACCCGGACATACAGCCCCTCCGCTGCCAATTGTTCCTGCGCTTCCAAAGCCAAAGGCACTTCTGATCCAGCCGCTATCACAATCCCCGACGGTTCTCCAGCTGCTTCAGAGAGGATGTAGGCACCTCTTCTCACGCCGTCTGCTGCATGCGAATCCGTATGTTTAAGCGTTGGTACGCCCTGCCTTCCCAACACCAGCATCGTCGGCTGATCTTGCTGCTCTACGGCAATCTTCCAAGCTTCCTTCGTTTCATTTGCATCCGCCGGACGGAGGACACACAATCCCGGCATTGCCCGGAACGAGGCCAGCTGTTCGACCGGTTCATGCGTAGGTCCATCCTGTCCTACCGCTACACTGTCATGGGTAAATACGTACGTGACCGGTATTCCCATGAGTGAGGCAAGCCGGACAGCGGGGCGCAGGTAATCCGAGAAAACGAAGAACGTACTGACAAATGGCCTTAAATGGTGCAGAGCGAGACCATTGGCGATTGCTCCCATAGCGAATTCCCTGACTCCGAAGCGGATGTTTCTACCCGCGTAATCGGAAGGAGTGAAGTCCGGGTACTTTTTCAATCGCGTCTTCGTTGAGGAATCTAAATCAGCAGACCCGCCGACAAATTCAGGCATTACATCAGCAAGTGCATTCAGCAGTTCTCCAGAAGCCGCTCTGGTAGCAAGCGTCTCCCCCTCTTCATAGGAAGGAAGCACCCGTGACCAGTCCTCCGGGAGCCTGCCCGCCAGGAGCCTTTCTAATTCCACAGCCTGCTCCGGGAAGGCTTTTTTATATTCACCGAAGGTCGCTTCCCATTCCTGCTCCTTCGCTTTCCCTCTTTCTTTGATCATCCGAAAATCCTGGTAGACTTCTTCCGGAACGAAGAACTCCTCTTCATACTCCCACTTATAGAATCGTTTCGTCCGCTCCACTTCTTCTTTCCCAAGCGGATCGCTGTGCGCATCGCTCGTTCCTTGAATACTGGATGCTCCGTAACCGATGATCGTTTTGATCTCGATAATCGTCGGCTTCTCCGTCTCCGCCTTCGCTTCCTCGATGGCACGCTCCACTGCCGAAATATTGTTGCCGTCTTCTACTTTAAGATAATGCCAATGACAGGAGGTGAACCTGCTTTCCACATCTTCCGAGAAAGAAAGGTCGAGACCACCATCCAAGCTGACATCATTGGAATCATAGAGGACGATCAGGCGCCCAAGCCCTAAGTGACCTGCGAGAGACGCAGCTTCATAGGATACGCCTTCCATCAAGTCGCCGTCCCCGCAGATCGTGTACGTATAATGGTCGACAACCGGATATCCATCACGGTTGTCGGTTTCCGCCAGGTGCCTCTCCGCCAAGGCCAAACCGACACTTGCCGGTATTCCCTGACCGAGCGGCCCTGTCGTTACCTCTACTCCCGGAGTGATGCCGTATTCCGGGTGGCCGGGCGTTTTACTGCCAAGCTGCCGGAAATTTTTCAGATCATCGATCGATACCTCATATCCGGAAAGGTGAAGCAGGCTGTAAAGCAGTGTCGAGCCATGCCCTGCCGAGAGGACGAACCGGTCTCTATTGAACCAATTGGGGTTGTCCGGGTTTACGTTGAGGAAGTTCTTCCACAAGGCATAGGCCATAGGTGCAGCCCCCATCGGCATCCCCGGGTGACCGTGGTCGGCTTTTTCTACACTATCGATATTCAACGTACGGATTGTATTGACGGACAACTCGGATACCTTATCTGTCGAAATGGACATGCTATCGCCTCCGTTATTTGTATTTCCACAAGATCAACTGGTTTTCTTCTTGAACGGGATGACCATAAGCGCCAGAATGACGACAAGACTGATGACAATAGCCAGCGGCCCGGCGTAGTTGGCAAGTGTTCCGAAGAAAATTCCACTCACACCGAAATCGGCATCCGAGAACGTCGTGTTGGCGAATCCAAGCTCTCCCAGGACCGGCAGCAGGAAGATCGGCAGAAACGAAATTATGATACCGTTTACAAAAGATCCCCCAACGGCTCCTCTTACCCCGCCCGTAGCATTACCGAACACGCCGGCAGCTGCTCCTGTGAAGAAGTGTGGAACGACGCCTGGAAGAATGATGGTACTTCCGACAAGTGCCATGACGACCATACTGAAGAGACCTCCGATGAAACTGGAGAAGAAGCCGATCAATACGGCATTCGGCGCGTACGTATAGACAATCGGAACGTCCAAGGCAGGCTTCGCATTAGGAACAAGCTTCGTAGAAATCCCTTTGAAAGCCGGGACGATTTCCGCAAGAACGAGACGTACTCCGGACAAAATGATGAATACACCAGCAGCAAAATTACCTGCCTGAATGAAAGAGAAGACAAGGAAATTCGTACCGTCGCTGAGTTCCGCTTCAATGAAAGACGGACCTGCTGCCAAAGCGACAATCAAATACATGACAACCATTGTAAGTGCAATACTTACCGTACTGTCCCGTAAGAAACCAAGACCTTTCGGAAAGTTGATTTTCTCTGTCGATGTGGACTTCTCTGATTTCAAGGCTTTCCCGACTAAGCCGCTGATTGCATAACCGACCGCACTGAAGTGACCTAATGCGACGTTATCGTTCCCTGTCAGCTCCCGCATGAACGGCTGAAGAATCGCAGGGGATAAGGTCATGATGATACCCAACGCAACCGCTCCGGCGGCGATTTGCGGAATCGTGTTGAAGCCGGCCACGGCCATGATGACGGCGAGCATACAAGCCATATATAACGTGTGATGCCCCGTCAGGAAAATGTATTTAAACCGGGTGAAACGGGCGATCAGAATATTTACAATCATTCCGAAGAACATGATAAGTGCTGTATTGGAACCATACTCATTTAAGGCAAGTGCTACAATCGCTTCATTATTCGGTACTACCCCGGAGACGTTGAACGCCTCCTGGAACATGGAGCCGAACGGTACCAAGGACGTTTCCAAAATACCGGCTCCCGCTGAGATGACGAGGAAACCGACGAATGTCTTCGTCGTTCCCTTCATCGTGTCTGACACGTTTTTCTTCTGGGCGACTAACCCGATCAAGGCAATCATAGCAACAAGAATCGCCGGTTGACTTAATATATCCACCAACACCGTCAGAAAGCTGTTCATTTTCTATCCTCCCCTTCCGCATGTTTCAACTGTGTTTATGCCAGGTTCTTCTCTTCGACGATCTGCTTCACTTTGTCACGCAGTTCATCCATATCAACGATGTTCTCCAGAACGACAACTTCTCCAAGATGCTGTCCGCCTTCTGCTATATCTTTAGCCAGGAAGAAGACATCCGCATCTCCGGGTGCTGCCGAGCTCAAATCCGAGTGTGACACTTCTACACCAGTAACCCCAAGCTCACTCAAAATTTGATTAATATTCATTTCCACCATAAAACTCGTTCCCAGACCTGATCCACATACCGCTAAAAATTTCATTATAATTCCTCTCCTTCTTTTATAATCTCCATGATTTCTTCTTCACTTGCTGCATCCTTGATGGCCGCAAGCTTCGTATTATCACCAAGCAGCTTCGTTAAATGCGCCAGCGCCTTCAAGTGTGCTTCATTATCGATCGCAGCCAGACAGATGAACAGATCGATCGAATGCTCCGGCTTATCCAACAAAAGCACAGGCTCCCTCGTTCGGAGGAAGGACATACCCACTTCTTTCACTCCCGCATCGGGTCTCGCATGGGGAATCGCAATTCCCTTTCCGATGTGAATATAAGTCCCTATCTCTTCGACATTCTGAATCATGGCGTCGATGTATCGCTGTTCAATCTTCTCTGTATCAAGCAGCGGCTCTGCCGCCTTGGAGATGGCTGAACGCCAATCCAGTTTTTCATTTGTAAAATGGATCGTTTCTTTCGTTAATAGATCAGAAAGCAATGGCTTCTCCCACCTTTTCTCGGTATTTTTGAAGTACATAATTTCTATTAATTCGGAGACCAATTTCTTCTCATTCTTGATATCCGTATTCCTTCGGATGACTTCCATCACCTTTTCCAAAGGCACGCTGTTCTCGTGCAGCGAAGGAAACTCTTCCCTTACCGACTGGATCAAATGAGTCTTCTCCACCGATGACAACAGCGGCTTGACGAGGAACACAGGCTTGATGGAGGTCAACGCCACCGTGGAGAAAATCAAATCATAACTGGATGGCGGAACGCTCCCAATGGTGTCGGCTGTATGAGCCCGGGAGAATTGAACAGCCGGAAACATCTCCTTCAGCTGCGCCCGCAGCATGATCGAGGAACTAACCCCGTTGGAGCAGATGACTAACGCCTTGACATCCTCCGGCTTCTCTCGTCTGTCCCTCTCCAGATAGCCTCCGAAATGGAGAGTGAAATATCCGATTTCCGCTTCGCTGATTTGTTTACCGGTCCATTCCGCCAGAGGCTTCAGCGACCTTCTCACAAACTGGAACAGCTCTCCATACTCCCCCTTGATCACTTCTTTCATCGGGTTGATCAGCGGAATATCGAACATAAGGCGGTAATAGGTCGGGACAAGGTGGTTGAACAGGCTTTGAATCAGGCTCTCTTTATTCTCGATGGGAAGAAGCGTATTCTTCTCAAATGCTGCAACGATTTTCTCTCCCATCTCCATGAGCAGCGGATGCGCATCACTGTTCACTTCTCCTTGTGAGGTCAACAGCTGAACAGCTGTAAAATAAACATCCTCCCCTGGACCTTCCGGAAACAGCTCAAAGGCTAACTCTTCCGCGGCCGGGTAAATATGCTCCTCTTCCAGCACCTTTTTTTCTTCGGACGTATAGAGAAGGTCGTCTTTCCTGCTTCGAGCCCGCATGAACACGAGATGATACACCATCTCCACCTTCCTGCTCCTCACAAGCCGGATTGTCTGCCACCGGTCTAAAAACGCTTCCATGATTGAAGTCGTTTCTTCGACCATCTCCTCCTTATGCCAGGCACCCAGAGTCCGGTCGATGATTTCTCTACCGAGCGGCTGAGAAAGTAAATAATCCAGACAGTAGAGGGCGAAGCGCCGCTTGTCCATCTCGGCCCCTTGGAGATGATACCCCTCCATCCGCTTGTAAACGAACTCCACATTCCATTCCAGGCACCATTCCCGAGCCTTCTTCACGTCGGCTAATGCCGTGTTTTTACTTACATTCAACAACAGTTGAAAATGGTAGCCGGATATCGGTTCCTGTTTGATGAACGTATAAAGATAGATCATCAGCGGACGATTCTCCTCTGAAATTATGAGATCGTTCCCATTAATATCCAACGGACCCCCGGAAGCTACGAATTCCTTCACCCGCTCATCCGCGACGATCCACTGATTTTCCATTTGTAGAGGCGGCAGATCCACGAAGGCCAGACTGTTATTCACTTTTTCTAAAAGGTAGTCGAATCTTCTTTCTGTCAAATCCAGTTCCAACATCATTTCAGGCTTCGTAATTTGCTTGTACTTCATGATTCTCTCAAGAAACTGATAGGTTTTTTGATCAAGCAAAGCAAGTACCTCCGTTTCTAATTTAAATTATAAAACGCTTACATTATGATAACAACGCTATTCGAGCCCAACCTTTGTAGGAAGACTCCACACAGATTGGACTCTTCCACATAGTCATCCCCTCTATCTGCCTATTCTCATTCCTTTCACCCATTTTACCAGACGCCCTCCCCACCCTATCCAACTCCGCATATGGATACTATATCGATATCTATATAGATGATAAAAGGAGGAACGACATGGTACGAAGAGTAAGCCGATACAGGGCGTCCCTGCGGCAGCAAGCGGAGGAAGGACCTTCCTGTATGGTGACTGATTTGAATTATGTAGAAATCCCCCAGCCCGGCGGAAGAGAAGAAAGAGTGTTCACACTCCCGGATGGCACCCAGCTGGTCCTTCAACGCGTAAACATACGCATCACAGGGACCGTGACCGTCCTTTTGGAAACGGGAACGACGGATTCTACCGACTTTACGATTTGTGAAAGCTACTACTTGTGTGCGCCTACAGGAACCGACATTGAAGTCCGGGCCGCAGAAGCAGGCTGCCGGATTTGTACGGTTTCGACAAGCGAGGAAGGAACAGAGGTGACCATCACCATCGATCTCTGCCAGGATGTGCAGTCCGTCGCTTCTGTCGTTGTAGACTTAGAGGCAGGTTTCTGCAATCCGAGACAGCAGGAAGTGGAGCGCACGTGCCTCCCCCCTGTCCGTCCAAGGCAGTGCCCTGCCGTCTTCGGCGAAGAAGAGACGGATCCGGAACCAGAAACGTTTCCGACCCTTCAGTCGAGCTGCGTGGAAATACAACCTCAACAGGAGGAGAACCTCTGCATCCGCACGAACAGCGTTTATGATTGGATCAGAAGCAGAGTGGACGCGGAATTCACCGTCCTCTTCCCGCCGGTGTTCTGCCTTTATACCGTGACAGATACGGAAGGGGATTGTGGAGGAATCGTCGTCGGGGACACCATCTGTTATCCATGTGAAACCCCTTGTCCCCAAACGCTGCAATGCTCGAACGGTGTTTGCTCCCTGCTGCTTGAACTGACCGATGACGGATGTGTGACTTGTCCACCGGAAGCTGTAACCCTCCCGGCAGGATTCGCTTGTGAAGTACCCGGCCTTTCGTGTATTTATGTAGTGACAGAAGCGGACGGCGATTGCGGAGACCTTGTTGTCGGGGATTTGATCTGCCTGCCATGCGAGGCAGCCTGCGAGGATATCCTGCAATGCTCGAACGGGGATTGCACACTGACCTTATCCTTAACAGACGAAACATGTACCGTCTGCCCACTGGATGCCGTCCCGCTTCCTGCAGGGTTCGCATGTGAAGTACCTGTCCTTTCCTGCGTCTATGAAGTGACAGAGGTCGAAGGAGACTGCGCAGAAATCGTGGTCGGAGACGTACTTTGTTTCCCTTGTGAGGAGCCGTGTGAGGAAGTATTGCAGTGTACCAACGGCGTTTGCACGCTTGTACTGAATAGAACGGAGGAAACATGTGTATTCTGCCCTCCTAATGCAGTGACCCTACCCGAAGGCTTCTTCTGCGGCGTACCTTCCTGCGTGTATGCGGTCGGACTTATCGAAGGGGATTGCGGAGGTCTGGAAGAAGGCGATTTAATTTGCTTCCCTTGTGAGGAACCTTGTGCAGAAACACTGATTTGCGGAAGCCAAACGTGCAGCCTCACATTGAATAGGACATCCGAAGAATGTGTACCTTGCCCGGTGGACGCTGTGCCTCTCCCTGCAGGAATTACCTGCAGCATTCAAGCAGGCCGCATTTACAATGTGAATCAACAGACGTTCTATGACTTGATCGCCGTCGCCGTTGCAGATGCGAACGACGGAGATACGTTGATCGTTACACCTGGAACCTACACCCAGACGGCTGCGCTTACCATTGATAAACCGTTGACCATCCGCGGCTTTTCCGCAGGCAGTACGCTCGTAGACTTCCCAGCACCCTTTACCGCTGAAACAGCCGTTTTCCTGCAGGCAGATGCGATTACACTGGAGAACCTCAGCTTCACTCGAACGTTCAGCGATGTGGCTCCTGATGAAACGTTAATCCGAATTCCTGCGCAAGGCGTTGGCGACTATTACAGCGGCATTGTCATCCGGGATTCCAACTTGACCGGCGGGGAACGGACGCTGATCGTAAACGTCGATGATTTCACGTTGGAGAACAATACCATCACCCACACAGGTGATGAGCAGTCCCTGGAAATACGTGGAGCGTTGGGTACTACGACAATCTCAGGGAACTCCTTCATCGGTGGAGCGACGAGTCTTGCCGCTATCCGCTTCCAGCCGAATACTCCGACGGATGAGTTCAGCGGAACCTTTTTAGTGGATGATAACACCATGGAGCGGCACAGCCAGTTCGTCTTCTTTGAAAACTCGGCTTTTACCAACGTTTCTATCTTTGTCCGCAGAAATACGATTAACCACCTGGACCGCGCGGGAAGCTCCATCATTTTCTATCCATTCAACTTCCCGGGTATTGATACGATTCTTATTGAAGAAAATAACATTACTAATCCGAACACCCAACGTTTAGCCGTGTATGTCGACTATAGGGATGGAGGTACCACTGCTCCTACCGCAGGACAGATTCAAGTGGTACGTAATACGTTGGCAGTCGCCTTGCCGTGGGGAAGAGCCTTCGATACCGTTTCTCCCGATGCGCCTGTTGGTTTCACTACCATCGGCATCCCATTCGGAATGTCGCTCACAGCCTTTGATTTAGTTGATAATACCATTATTCCTATTTAAGAAAAGGGAACTGTTATATGATGAAAAAAAGGATGAACATTAAATACGTTCATCCTTTTTCTATATTCCCACCATAAGAAGATACATAGGCCGCAGGCGGCTTGCTGCTTAGAAACGTCTGGACAATGAAATCCCGCTTCGGCACTTCTAAACGGTAGAGCGCCTCCACAACTTTCCCTTTATCATATGGTATTTCTCTTAGCTCGACCGACGCCTGCCCTTCCCCCAAATGAATCAGTGCGTAACGCGCCAGCGGCTTATGGTAACAACCAAGAGCCCCCGGATTCAAATACACCCGCTTCTCCGTTTGAAAAAGATGCACCGGATGATGATGCCCGAAACAGACAATATCCCAGCTGCCTTCCACCTCCTCATAAAAATCGTCCAGCTTCCGGGCGGTCGGATGATAGTCCACCGGTTCAAAAGGATTCCGCCATATAGGGAATTCCCGTCTCGTTTCCTTCATATGATAATGCTGAAGAAGGATGTTGACCCCTTCCCGTTCCAGCGTGAGCTGCCTTGGTAGGGCGGTCAGCCAAGGGATGTAGGCGTCATCCAGGGATGCTGCCACCCATTCGTGATGAGCCCTGATGGTCTCACTCCGCTTCGGATACGCCTCTCCATGGATCAGAGCCAGCACCGCTTCTTCATGATTTCCACTTACGACCTGGACGTTCTCTCTTGCACAGATACAGGCCAGCACTTCATTCGGATGTGGACCAATGCCGATCAAATCGCCCAGGCAGAAGATTTCCGTAACGTACGCGTGCTGCTCCATGTCTGCAAATACAGCCTCCAGCGCCTCCAAATTCCCGTGAATATCTGCAAGCACAGCGATTGTTTTCCTCATGGACAACCTCCATTTTCCGTATAGGACCTACCTCCATTATATTTGCCGGGAAGTAAGATTATGTAAACACAATGATCTGAACACTTTTTCCCCATAAAAAAGAAGGCCTCCGAAGAGACCTTCTTTCATAAAGTATTTATTCTACTGTACCAGCATCGGCAGGGTGTACACCGTGACGATAGAAGTCAGCATCGATTGGATCAAGCGGCTTACGGCCAAGGATAAGGTCCGCAGCTTTTTCAGCCAGCATCAATACTGGAGCGTGGATGTTACCGTTGGTTACGTAAGGCATAGCAGATGCATCGACAACGCGTACGTTATCAAGACCGTGAACTTTCATTGTGTTCGGGTCAACAACAGCCATCGGATCGGAAGCTGGTCCCATTTTCGCCGTACAAGACGGGTGAAGGGCCGTTTCCGCATCTTCACGTACCCAATCCAGGATTTCTTCATCAGATGTGACAGTTGGTCCTGGAGAGATTTCTCCGGCATTGTATTTCTTCATAGCAGGTTGCTGCATGATTTCACGAGTGATGCGGATCGCTTCGATCCACTCACGCTTATCTTGTTCTGTAGAAAGGTAGTTGTACACCATGCTTGGGTGTTCTTTCGGATCTTTGGAACGGATCTTCAAGGAACCACGTGCATCGGAGTACATTGGTCCGATGTGGACTTGGAAACCGTGATCTGTCGGTGCTTTTTGTCCGTCGTAACGTACGGCAACCGGCAGGAAGTGGAACATCAAGTTCGGATAGTCGACTTCGTCGTTGGAACGTACGAATCCGCCACCTTCGAAGTGGTTCGTCGCAGCTGGACCTGTGCGTCCAAGCATCCACTGAAGACCGATCCATGGGAACTTCTTGATATCAAGGTTCGGCTGTTCAGAAACAGGAACCGGGCAAGCGTGCTGTACGTACACTTCCAAGTGGTCCTGAAGGTTTTCACCGACACCAGGAAGGTCTACGACCGGCTTAATGCCAAGAGACTTCAGGTGTTCCGCATCACCGACACCGGAAAGTTGAAGCAGTTGTGGTGTATTGATCGCACCACCGGCAAGCACGATTTCTCCTGCTTTGACCGTATGCATCTTACCGTTGCGCTTATACGTCAATCCTTTCGCCTTCGTACCATCGAAGTCGATGCTTGTAACGAATGCGCGAGTCTTAACTGTAAGGTTCTCGCGGTCCATTACAGGGTGTAGATAAGCGCGGGAAGCAGATAGACGCTGTCCTTTGTACACGTGCTTATCGAACGGTCCGAATCCTTCTTGACGGAAGCCGTTTACATCTGGAGTTTTGTTATAACCAGCTTCTACAGCTGAGTTAAAGAAGGCTTGGAATAGAGGGTTTTTAGCTGGTCCGCGCTCCAATTTAATTGGACCGTCGTGGCCGCGAAGTTCATCATCCGGTGATCCTAGAGCATTTTCCAGACGTTTGAAGTATGGCAGGCAGTGTTTCCAATCCCAGTTCTCCATACCTTCATCAGCGCCCCAGCGCTCGTAGTCCATCGGGTTACCACGTTGGTAGATCATACCGTTGATGGAGCTGGATCCACCCAGTACTTTACCGCGGGCGTGCTTGATGCGACGACCGTTCATGTGTGGTTCAGGATCTGATTCATATTTCCAGTCATAAAGGCTCTTACCTGCAGGGAACGGCAGGGCAGCTGGCATTTGGATCAACAGGTCCCAGTTATAGTCACTGCGTCCAGCCTCAAGAACGAGTACATTTTTAGTTCCATCTGCACTTAGACGGTTACCCAGTACGGAACCCGCACTACCGCCACCAACAATTACAATATCATATGCTTCTGTCATATCTGTTCCTCCTTGGTGATGATTAGGATGAAGGGATGCAGGTCCATCCTGCTCCCTCCTCCTTCTATTTAAAAAAATAATTTACAAGAGTGTCTTCCTTAACCGGATAGCTGCTCGGAATTAAAACCAGTTGATTTGTTCCGGTTTAAGGTTTTGGAAAATGTGTTTTGTTTCCGTGTATTCTTCAAGCCCAAGTTTACCAAGTTCACGACCGATACCGGACTGCTTGAATCCACCCCATGGTGCGTGTGGGAAGTAAAGGTTGAATTCATTGATCCAAACCGTACCCATGCGCATCTTAGCAGCACAGCGCTCGGCTTTTACGATGTCATTCGTGAACACACCGCCGGCAAGACCATAAATAGAATCATTGGAAAGTTTCACAGCTTCTTCTTCTGTGCTGAATTTCTCAACAGTGATGACAGGTCCGAATGCTTCGTCCTGTACCACGGTCATGTCTGTCGTACAATCTGTGAAGATCGTAGGCAGATAGAAGAATCCTTTCTGCAGTTCCGGATCTTCCGGACGTTTACCACCGGCAGCAAGAGTCGCACCTTCTTTGATTCCTGCTTCTACATACTTCTCTACTTTCGCAAGGTGCTCCGCAGAAATCAGCGGCCCCATTTGTGTATCTTCATCAAATCCGCTGCCGAGTTTGAAGTTGTTCACACGGTCAACCAGTGCCTGAACGAAGTCATCATGAATGCTTTCTTCCACGATCAAACGTGTACCTGCAGAGCAGATCTGGCCTGCGTGGAAGAATACGCCGTTCAACGCCTGATCGACAGCCAATTCGAAATCAGCGTCGGCGAAGATGATGTTCGGGTTCTTACCGCCAAGCTCAAGTGCCAGCTTCTTCACGTTGGAGCTTGCCGCCTGCATGATCTTCTTACCTGTCACGATTCCGCCTGTGAAGGAAATAAGATCAACGTCTTCGCTGCTGGAAAGCTCCGCCCCGATGGTGTCTCCTGCACCAAGGACAAGGTTGACAACACCGGCCGGCACTCCCGCTTCCTCCATCAATTGGAACGTCTTGATCGTTGTAAGTGGTGTGATCTCACTCGGCTTCATAACAAGCGTGTTTCCGGTAACTAGTGCCGGAGCAAGTTTCCATGAAGCTTGTAACAGAGGATAGTTCCAAGGAGTGATTTGACCACAAACACCGACTGGTTCATGTACGACTCTGCTGACAGAGTTCGGAATTGGAGAAGGGATGATTTCGCCGCCGTCCTTATCTGCAATCTCTGCATAATAACGGAACACGCCTGCGATGTCGTCCATATCTCCGCGGCTTTCTTCTACTGTTTTACCTGTGTCCAGAGACTCAAGGTAAGCAAGTTCTTCCTTATCTCTTTCAATAAGTTCCGCAATCTTACGTACGATTGCTCCACGCTCTGTAGAAGGAGTAGTCGCCCAGTCCCCTTGATCGAACGCTGCTCTCGCTGCTGCGATCGCTTCTTTCGCTTCGGTTTCATCGCCTTCCGGTACGGTCGCGATTACTTCCTGGTTATATGGGTTAATGATGTCACGCGTCTTCTCGGAATCCGCGCCTACCCATTTCCCGTTAATATAATGCTGCATTTGTAATTTAAGATCCATTTTTATCAACTCCACCTTTGAAGTAGATTAACTTTGTTAAGAATTTATTTAACGTTTTTAACACTAACACGAGAAAAAAATCATGTCAAACGTATTTCGGCATCAAATGTGCTTTCTTCGAAGATAACTCCTGGAATCCTTCTCTTATGCGAAAAAGTGGACAGGTCAACTTCCTGAAAGTTACAATTATATTTGACATTCTCTCCAAACGAGTTATTATGAAGTTCGTTAAGAAGATTTGAAAAAAATTTAACACGATTTACTTTTCATCTGAAGGAGCGACCCTATGAGTGAATCTAAAGTAAACCCAAATGACAAAATAGAAGAAGCCAAAGATAAAGTCATAGGCGCCATTGCAGAGACGATGGATACGTACGGGGTGACCCCGGCTGCCGCGAACCTTTATGCGACCATGTACTTTGAAGATCAAATGACGCTTGATGAAATGCGTACAGAACTGGGCATGAGCAAACCGAGCATGAGTACCAGCGTCCGCAAACTCCAGGAAATCGAAATGGTCAAAAAAACATTTACACGCGGATCCAGAAAACACACCTATATAGCAGAAAAGAATTTTTTCCGTTCCTTTATGGCGTTTTACTGTCAAATGTGGGAACGGGAAGTGAAAACGAACCTGGCTGCAATAGCAGAAGCACAAGAAGATTTCATCGATGTCATGAAAGACGCCAAAAGCACGCAGGACGATGTGGCGAAAGCAAAGAAATACTACGATCAATTGGAAGAATCAAAAACCTATTACCACTGGCTGGATGACTTGGTCGAGAGGATCAGGAGCGGTAAGATCTTCGATTTCTTACCGAAAGAGCATAGAGAGTAAGTATAGACCGGACAGAAACGCTTCATACAGGCTCTTTGGCTGTATTAATGTTCCTTTTGTACGTAAAATTTATACCCATCAACTATGGCATCTAAACAGTATTATTTTTACAAATAAAGCCTGGAGCACATCTCAATGTGCTCCAGGCTTTATTTGATTCCTTCTTATTATAAACTGCTGTTTCCCGGCCTATGGAAGCCCCGGTAAAAATAATACGTAAGATAACCTGACAACAAAACTGAATTTTCAGAACATTTATGGTTAACTATGGTTACATTGCATACATAGGAGGAATAGCCATTCCAAACGAAGCAGAAATACATAAAAGACAGACGCAATCCAAACAACTCCAAGAACCCCCTGTTGGTTGGAGGGAAAGAATCAAATCGCTCGGTCCTGCCCTCATCGTCGCTGCGTGCATCGTCGGCCCCGGAACGGTTACGACCGTCTCCATCGCCGGAGCAAGCTACGGCTTCCAAGCGATGTGGATTCTTATCATCGCCTGCTTGACGGCCTACTACTTTCAGAAACCGGTCGTTAAGTTCACCATCAAAACGAAAATGTCCGCTATGGACGGGATCCGCCTTTATATGGGGAAATGGTGGTCCGGCACGATTTATTTCGCCCTGCTGCTCGGAGCAATCGCTTTCCAGGCAGGTAACTTCACCGGAGCGGCACTGGCACTGAACTTCTTCCTCCCCTCCATCTCCATCCTGACATGGGTCGCCATTCTTGCCGTCTCCGCCATCGTCGTATCCTGGATCGGCATTTACCGGTTACTCGAAAATATCAACCGTGTCTTCATCGGACTTATGGTCCTTTCCTTTGTTCTGACCGTGTTCCTTTCCGGTCCCGACCTCGGAGCATTGGTCACCACCGGATTCTCCTTCCAGGTTCCGGATCAGAATTACTGGCTCGTGCTGGCGCTGATCGCAACGACCCTGCCACCCAATACCGCTCTCGGGCTGTCCGCATTTATTAAGAACAAATATAAAGAGGAGCAGACCCTTTCCAAAGCAGCACAGCTGAAGCTCGCCCACTTTGACTTACGGACGAACCTCAGCATCGCAGCCATCATCTCGATCTCCATCCTGATCTGTGCAGGGACAGCGATTTACGGCACAGGCACCGAGATCACGAGCGCTGCAGACATGGCTTATCAATTGACCCCCCTTCTCGGTCAATACGCAGGCGTACTATTCTCCTTAGGGTTATGGGCCGCCGGGTTTTCTTCCGGACTTTTCAACATCTCCGTCCAACCCGCCTTATTCGGACAGGCATTCGGAAAATCGGAAGACACAAGAACATCTACGAACCGCGCGCTTATGCTGATTGCGGGCATCACACCGATTGTGGTTGTCATGGCTTTCGGTCAAATGCCGATCCAATTGATTATGGGAGCACAGGCATTGAACGGTCTGCTTCTGCCTATGATTGTCGGTTCGATCTGGTATATCTGCAACAAGCCGGGCGTTTTAGGCAGCCACCTCAATACGCGGGGACAGAACATTATGTACGGGATCGTCATGCTGATCGTCTGCTTCCTTACGCTGCGAGTGCTCTTAAGTGTTACCGAATTGATTTAAATGGAGGATTAGCCCTATAAAGAAATGCCCTGCCGAAGCGAAGACGGCAGGGCATTTTCTCTGGATACGTACTTGGAGCGACTGCACCAAAACTCCGGCTCCGATAATGATATACTGAAGTATAAGAACCGTTCCATCCGCACAACCGTGGTCGATCTTTTTAAACGGAGGTATTATACATTGGAAGCTGTTTTAGAAAAGCATGCTTATGACCCCCTGTTCCCTTTCGTCTATATGTACAGGATCGCAGGCAATACAGAGGATCCTCTCGTTTCTTTTCATTTTCACGATTGGTATGAGCTTGTCGTCGTTCACGAGGGCCGTGGACACTTTTTCATTGATAAGCACGTCTATCCAATGGAAAAAGGACAAATTTTTCATATTTCCGGGGAAATTATACATAAAGCGATCCCTGATCAAAAGGAGCCCTTCCTTTGTTCTGTGCTTCTATTTAAACCGACCCTGATCCACTCGAAAGAACTGAATGAATCCTTTTCCTATTTCGATCCATTTCTTAAGAATGGGTTTACCAGCCGCCTTCCCCAGGCAGGTTTCAAAGAAATAGAATCCTTTCTTGAACAGATGGATGAGGAAAAGAAAGAATGGAAAGGCAAGGGCTCGAAACACGCCCTTCAGCTCTATCTGCACTGGATTTTACTGATCCTGAACCGTGAATCGAAGGAGCTGCTTCCACCCGAGGCTTCCACAACTTCTTCGAGAAGGGAATCATGGATGAACGAAGTCCTTTTGTTTATCGACGAAACGATGTGGAAAGAGCAGCTCACCCTGGAGAAGCTGGCCAAAGAAGCACTCGTCACACCGGAACATTTCAGCCGCACGTTCAAAAAAACGACTGGATTCACCCTTCCTCAGTATATAAACTTGAAACGTTTGATAAAGGCGAAGGAATTATTAAAAACAACGGACTACTCCATTTCTTATATTGCCGACATATGCGGATTTAAGAGCCTGTCTTATTTCCATACGCTGTTCCGAAAAGGGATCGGCACGACACCAAGAAAATACCGGACAGACCATTCCGACAAACAGCCTTAACTTATCCGAGCTCCTTCTCTACGAAGGATTTCATCCATAGGCAGACATCCCAGAGATCTGCAGCAGGCGCTTGAGTATAAGGCAGCGTTTGCATATAAGGCGAAGGCCCGTATTCCGGTGTAAAGGTAGTAAACGGATGGCCTTCCTTCTTCCTCTCCTCCGCCACGCGCTTCCACCACCCCAAATGAGAGTGGAGTTCCTTTTGATAATGACTGTCCCGGGGGTCCGGTACCTGCGGGCCCTGCGCATACCCTACGCGCGAATGCACATGGATCGTTCGTTCACATGCCGTTTGGATAGCCTTCTCATATCTCCCCAACAAGGACTCTGTCACACACACCCAGTGACTGAAATCAGCCGTGATCTTCAAATCCTCTATAGTGTTCAACAGCTTTTCGGTCGTCCAAGGTGTAAACAGCGGCCTGCTGCGATGCGTTTCGTGCCCGACAATAAGGCCGAGTCCCTTCTCTACTCGAACCGCTTCCGTGAAAAAATCGAACTGTTCCCGTTCATCCATATCGTCGCGCCCGCTCTGCGCATTGACGAGTAAGGGAGCGAATTCCACACAGGCCGCGGCCTGCGCTTGGAACGATTCTTTTGTTTCTGCGAAGATTTGAGCCACGTAATCCAGCTCATAAGAATGCAGCAGCTCTTTGAATAAGGCCGCATCCTCCTTGGACGGCAAGGGGGCCTCTATTCCCTGGTAGCCACTCTCGGCAATTTTCCGCACTTGTTCCTCCAGAGAGCCCGTCATCCCCCACAACGATTTAATCGATCTCACTTTCATCCTGGACACTCCTTTTTCTTCAAAAAAAGAAACGACCCCATCGAGCCGCTTCCCTTTTTCTACCTATACTTATTTCTGATAAACAATCGGGTTTAACCTACTTTCTACCAAGTCCCCTTCGCCAAGTCCCGGCAGCCACTGCTGCTGATCTTTTTTCCTTGCCTCGGTATCGATGGCGGAGACCCGCGCCCCGTCGGCTACGTAGATGACCGTCATCACTTCCCGTGTTTGATCGGTCGGGTTCCCCGGCGCACTGTGGAGCGTCCACCCGTTATGGAAGGTCGCGTCCCCCGCCTTCATTGCCCCATGCGTCACAATGTCATAGGCTTTCTCCTCAATACGCCGGCCTAAAGTGGCATGGGAGTCATCCGAGATTCCCAGTTTACTAATATATCCCTCCAACTGGGACTTGGAAGCGAAGGATAACGATCCCATCTCTTCGCTTATATCCACCAGAGGCATCCACATGGTGATGGTGTGGTTTGTATCCAAAGGCCAGAACGTCTGGTCCTGGTGCCACGGAGTGTGACCGCCGCCCGGTTCTTTATAAAGGGCCTGATCATGATAGATCCGAACTCCTTCTACCCCTAACAGGTCGGCCGCAACCTTACCGAACCGCTCCGCCAGCACGAATTTCTCCACTTCCTTCGACTTTTCCCATAGATTCATGACCTGCAGGAAGGCCTTACCGAAAGTATCCCTTTCTTCTAACGGGGCGGCCTGCTTGGCATAATCCTGTACCGCATCTTTGATTACGTTCCTGTACGTCCGGATCTCCTCCTGTGCGGCCAGGTTTCGAATACACACATGCCCCTTCTCCTGGTACTCTTCCACCAGCTGCGCGGACAACGGGAACTCATTCTCCAAATCAGGTAACGAAGATATTCCACCATTCATTTTCTGTTTCCTCCTTTATATTTGCTACACCCTTATTTTAAGAAGAATACCCGGAGCATTGTTTAAGATAATTAAGCTAAAAAGTGCTCATTCTTGATGTTTTATTAATCAACAAAAAAAGTCGGCGGAAGTCGTCTTATCCCTTCCGCCGGGACTGAAAGATTACGAGATAGAAGAAAACATGAAACGATGGCTTAACTGACGTTCACTTTATTAAAGAACTGGAGCAGATTGTTTTGAATCGATTGGATAGGACCTTTGAAGAGAGCATCGGGATCGGAATTGTATTCCAGATGAATAGGAAGCGTCCATAGACTGCCGGAGAACGGGACCATTTGGGTGGAAGCTGCATAACTCTGCGAAAAATAATGCTGGAAGATCGATGCAGGGAGAATAGAGTAGCCGATGCCTTTGGATATGCAGGAAGCAAGGATATTCAAGTCATCTACTTCCTGAAATCGATGAACGTCCAAGTGGCTGATCGCGCTGGTTATAAAACGTATATTATTGGCAAGAACGGGATTATCAAAAACCAAATACGGTTTATTCAGGATCCCTACATTCTTCGGGTCCCCCTTGATCGCTGCATAATCCTTCTTCGAACAAACGAGAACCATTTCATCTTCATAGATAGGCGTACTCGTAAACGGTGTCTCCTTCTCGTTCTGATAGAAGATATTCACGTGCGTGCATTCATACTCCATCAGATCCTTCAATATATTCGTCGGCCGCGTCACGAACCGGTATTCGATGTCAGGAAAACTCAGCGCCATCTCTGTAATGATCTGCTCGGTGAAAATCGGCGCCAGCCATATGTTCATTCCGATTCGAAAGACCTTCGGATCGTTGGATATCGTTTTGAAGGAATAGTTATGCCGGGTCGCATCGGCACCGGTCAAACGGAAAGAAGCGTTACTCAGTTCCTGAAGCAGCTGCACAGCATTCGGCAGGAAATGGTACCCTTCCTTGGACAAGGTGACTCCCTCCCAGCTTCTAGTAAGCAGAACGAAGCCGAGCTCTTCTTCTAATTTGCGGATTCTCGTACTTAACGTAGGCTGGGTAATATGTAATAGATTCGCTGCTTTGGAAATGCTCTTTGTTTTGGCCACGGACAAAAACGACTCTAATCCCTCAAAATCCATTCAATATCCCCCTTAAATATTTCAGAATATTCTATATATAATAGCCTAAGTTCCTATCCTGCACAAGCTCTCCCACCAAGATATTAAAAAAATCTATATCCCTGCTCCGCCTTTTCCCTGTGCACAAGACGCAAGGTATAAAAATTATCTATTACTTCCTCCCACCCCCGGCGTGCTACGATTTTTTTATAGAGAAAGATGTCGATAGAGACGCTGGCCTGCATACATTCGCTTCATTAAATAGAAGGAGGAATTACATTGACGAATCCACACGACGAGAAGTTGATCGGTGAGATGAAAGAACAGGTCATTACTTGGAGAAGGCACTTCCATGAGTATCCGGAATTATCGTTCGAGGAAGTAAGCACCTCGCAATTTGTCTACGATACACTGCAATCCTTCGGGGGACTGGAGGTCAGCAGACCGACAAAAACGAGCGTCGTTGCCAGATTGAAAGGCAAATACCCCGGCCGTACGCTGGGACTCCGGGCAGATATGGATGCTTTGCCGATCCAGGAAGAGAACGATGCCGATTTCCGTTCCACCGTGGACGGCGTCATGCATGCCTGCGGACATGACGGCCATACCGCCATGCTTCTCGGTGCAGCGAAAATACTAAGCGGCCAGAAAGACGAACTCAGCGGAGACATCAAGTTCATCTTCCAGCATGCCGAAGAGCTGCCGCCCGGTGGTGCACAGGAACTTGTCCGTGCCGGTGTGATGGATGATGTCGATCTTATCGTCGGCCTGCACCTTGCCTCTACACTTCCACGCGGGAAATTCGGCATCGGTTATGGTCCCGTTACATCCAACTCCGACACCTTCGATTTGAAAATCATCGGCAAAGGCGGCCATTCGTCCCAGCCTGAGAATTCCATCGATCCTATCGTGATGGGAGCACAAGTCATCAACAACCTTCAGCACATCGTTTCGAGAAACACTTCCCCGTCAGAGAAGCTCGTCGTATCCACCACCACATTAAAAGCGGGAATCGCCAAAAACGTCATTCCCGGACATGTGGAAATCGGTGGATCCGTTCGATCGTTCGACAAAGAAGTCCGGGAGAATGCGGTCCAACTCATTGAACGGATTGCCCGCGGCATCACAGGCGCTCATGGAGGCGACTATGAATTGGATTACCATTATGGATATTCTTCGGTCATCAACGACGAATCCTTAACGAAGACCGTCGAAGAAACCATCGTGGAACAGTTCGGAGAAAACTGGCTGCAGAAGACGGGATCCATCATGGGTGGAGAAGATTTCTCAGCATATTTGACCGAGGCCCCCGGATGCTTCATCCCCGTCGGCGCAGGTAACGTAGAGAAAGACATCGTCTACCCCCATCACCACCCTAAATTTTCTGTAGATGAAGATGCACTGGAAGACGGGCTTCGCTTATTAATAAGCCTCTCGAAGAAAATACTCACCAAGGACAGCCAAAAGACGTTACTGACCAAAGCCTGATCCAAAATCCTAAGCACCTTAACCTAGAGAGGGGTATTCTATGAGTCCGGTAACAGCAACCTTAATCATTCTGGCTATCATTACAGTCGGCGAAGTCGTTTCCATCCGTTCCAGAGCAAAAATTCCGACGTTATTAGTCGTGATGATCGGGTTTTTCGTCTTAATTCAGACAGGCGTCCTTCCAACCAATATTATCGAAGCGTCCACCTTCGCTATTGTCGGCGCTGTTCTACAGCCGGCCCTGCTCGTTCACATGGGAACGTTGATCCCTATGAAAGTGATGAAAAGCCAGTATAAAGCCGTACTCATCACGCTGATCGGCTTAGTATTCTCCGTCGCCTTCATCCTGTTGATCGTCCCGCCGATCTTCGGCTACAGCACAGGCGTCGCCGGAGCCGGTCCATTGACAGGCGGGCTGATTGCCTACCTGGTCACGGCCGAAGCGCTGCAAAAAGCAGGCTTGGTCTCCTTATTAGCGATTCCTATCATCGTACTGACGCTTCAAGGGTTGGTCGGGATGCCGCTGACGTCCATCCTCTTAAGAAAGCACGGCTTAAAAATCCGCAAGGCCATGGAAGGCCGCACGATGACGGCTGCAGCTACAGCAGCGGAAGCGCTCCCTCCTGCCAATCTATTGGACGAGGAACAATCGGAAGAAAAACCGAAAAGACAGCTCATCCCTGAACGCTACCAGCAATCAAGCTTCATCCTTCTGTTCTTAGTCTTCGTCGGAGGAGCCATCGCAGTAGGATTGGAGAGCCTGACCGGCATCAGCTACAGCTTGTTCGGATTAGTGATCGGGATCACAGGCGCCTACCTCGGCATCTACCCTGCCAAAGTATTGGAAAAAGCCAACGGATTCAGTATCGCGATGCTCGGCTTGATCTTCATCGTGACCGGTTCCTTGGTCGGCATCACGATCGCTGATATCACAGCCGTCCTTCCGGCTGTCGCCACCATCATTGTCGTCGGAACCCTCGGTCTGATCGTCGGCGGAACCATCGGGTCGAAAATTTTCAAATGGGACCCTGCCAAAGGCATATCCGTCACCTTGACTGCTATGTACGGCTTCCCGGGTGATTACCTCATATGTGAAGAGGTCAGCCGGAGCATCGGCAGGACGAAGGAAGAAGAAGAAGCCATCCTCAACGAGATCCTGCCCCCGATGCTGATCGGCGGGTTCACCTCCGTAACGATCGGGTCCGTCATTATCGCCAGCATTCTTGTCCAAACCATCTGATGAAGGAGAGATACATGTGAGCTACAAACTAATCAAAAACGGCACCCTCCTTGACGGTACGGGTGCCGAGCCCATCCCCGATGCAGTGGTTCTCATCAACGGGACGAAAATCGAAGCCGTCGGCAGCGACATCCACCTGCCGGAAGATATTGAGGTCGAGGTCATTGATGCCGATCAAGGCTATATCCTCCCCGGCCTGATTGATACACACGTGCATATGGTCATGGAGTTGAAGGACATCGGAGAAAGCCTCAATGAACCGTTCACCTTGAAATTCTACCAAGCGATCCACTACATGAAACGAACGCTCGACGCCGGAGTAACAACGATCCGCGATGCCGGATTCACCGACGTCGGAGTGAAAACAGCCGTCGAACAAGGCCTCGTCGCAGGTCCAAGAATGCAGGTCAGCATCAATCCCCTCACCATCACCGGCGGCCACGGCGACTCCTGGAGACACTCCGGCATCGACGCCACACCGAAGAGCTACCCGGGTCTCCCGAGCGGCATCTGCGACGGTCCCGAACAAGTCCGGAAAAAGGTGAGAGAAATGCTGCGGGCAGGCGCCGACGTCATTAAAGTCCACGCCACCGGAGGAGTGATGAGTCCCACCGACCATCCCGAATTCACCCAGTTCTCCGAAGAAGAACTGGCGATCATCGTCCAGGAAGCCACCTACCGCAAAGGCGTGAAAGTCATGGCCCACGCCCAAGGGGCAGAAGGAATCAAAAACGCCGTCAAAGCCGGCATCCACTCGATCGAACACGGCATCTTCCTTGATGACGAAGCCATCGAACTGATGCTTGAGAACGGCACCTACCTCGTCCCGACCCTGTTAGCTCCCGTTTCCGTCCTGGAAGCCAGTGAACAGAACGATGACATGCCCGATTTCGCCGTTCAGAAAGCCAAAGAAGTCATCGACATCCATAAAGAAAGCATCGCCAAAGCCTATCAAGCAGGCGTGAAAATAGCGATGGGCACCGACGCCGGCGTCATGGCCCACGGCACCAACCTGAGAGAACTCGGCTTGATGTGCGACATCGGCATGACGCCAATGGAAGCCATTACCGCCTCCACGAAAGTCGCAGCCGAGTGTATGGGATGGGACGACAAGCTTGGAACGATAGAAACAGGGAAACTCGCAGACCTGATCATTACGAAGCACAACCCGCTGGAGGATATCAGATCGCTTGAAGATCCGGATGCGATTGTCACGGTAATGAAGGACGGGGTGATCGAGAAGAATTTGTTGTCTGTGGGTACGGAGAGCTTGACGTACAGTTCTTTATGACATAATTGATAGAGAAAAAAAGCCTGGCATGAGTTCAACAGACTCGTGACAGGCTTTTTCTTTCCGTTAATACCGCCTTGAAAATTTCTTGACGACTTCGTTTTGGGAATTCAATTCTACCATTCTTTCAACCGCTGCAAGATAAGCGCAAGAGGAACCAATAGCAAAAAGGAACTTCCGAAATGGATGTTCCTTTTTAAAGAGTTATATTATTATGCACGATCCTTCAATCTCAAAGCACTTATTTATATGAGCTTAGTGGTTTGGTGCAGTATCCCTCCAATAGCAAAAATAAAAAGTACGGCTACCGGGAGAACTCCTGCAACAAAGTTTTTAAGTGGAATATCTTTGAATTTCGGTGAGAATAGGAAAAAAGCTAAAAGATAAGATACTACAGCCGTTCCTACAAAAGTGAAAAACATGGATAGATTTGGACTTTCACCAACTAAATACGCTGTTCCTATACGACCAATCATCACACTTAGCAGGATTAGTCCTACCAGCTTACCAGTGTACTTTATCGAAACTTTTCTTTCACTCACTTACATCACCCTCAAATTAGTAATTAACAATAAATGATACTTGCAGCACCTACAAGCTGCATCATACCCGAGTGCACCCAGCAGCCTGCACAGTAAAGCTAAGGCTACCTTCCATGGTCTTTTCTGACACTACCTATCTCCACAAGACTAACCATTATTTGCTTAGACAATAAAGAAACTCCTACACTATGCGCCACTAATAGGACGAAAGAGTAAGAGTTTGAGAACTAAAATATCATTTTTAAAATTAATTTAGTAAAAACATCGTCATACCAGAAGCTGTTAATACCGCTAAACCGAACGCTCCCATGGAAAGCCAGCTTGGTGTGCTATTCTTTTTCTTCACAATTAAATATTCGCATACTCTCACCACAGTGTAAATAAAGAAAGCCGGAATAAAAAGTGTTTCAAATGTAATGGGACCGTTAAATGCAATCATTAACGAAACGAAAATCATCCCATAGACTATGACTGACATAAACCCATTACTAATAGGATTTAAAATGCCGTTTTCTCTTCGAAAAGAATTAGTAGCCATGCGAGATATCACCTACCTTTGTTAGCCAAAGCAGTATCTTTTAACACCTGCAATGCCAAGAATTTCAGCTGCTGCTCCTCCACCGATAGTTAACCAATCATCCACATTGGATGCTCCAGCCAATAATTTCACAGTGTTCTTGACGCCTCCAAGCGCTTTAATAGCTCGATATGCCTTTGCACCTGGAACAAATACAACGGCAATAGACGCTGTGCATTTAGTTGCATCCCAAACGCCGCCCCAGAATCCAAGCGAAACAACTTCAGAAGTTCCTGTTGATTTAGAGGCAACAAGCTCCCCCTGTTTTTCCACTTTAACTGATTCAACGTCTGATGAAAATTGTACAGAAGACCCAAGAACTTCAAACATCTTATTCAATTCTGCAATTTCTTCCTTGTCCTTGGCCAGTATAATATCCTCTTTAAATTCTTCTTTATCAAAGTTCGGATCAAACAAACCGTTTAGAAATGTTTGTTTATCTTCTTCTTCTAAGTTCTCTAAAATACCATCAATGGCTATGTATTGCTCCCATAATTCATCTGCACGTTTTTGTTCCTCTGGAGTCAACTTGTAATTCTCAATAGCTTCTAAATCGACTTGCCCCTCATATTCATTCGCAGATGCAGCAGTCGGAACTGTGAAACTAAGAAGCATGACCAAAGATGTGATGAACAAAGTGGTTTTTTTCAACATATGTATTCCTCCTTTAAAACTACGCCCCCAATCTACCATTAATAGGTTATTTTGTAAAATATAGTTTAACGAAATATAACAACCAAATCTCCCTGGAGAGTAATGTGATGTTATTCAAAAGCAAACAACCCCATACTTGATAGTTAACTAGTTCTAGATGTTGTTTTTTCATTTAGCAATGGTTCTAAATTCATTATCTTTTACGGTTCAGATTCGATAATTGATACTGACCGGTTTCTAAGCAGCACCATAACGATCAACTGCCCAAATACCACGCACATCATATCTTTTCCCTTCAATGTATTACCTTCGTCAGACTATAAATGAGCACTTTTAATAACTTCTCAGCCTCCTCCCTTATTTAAATTTGTACCATTGATCGCTTTCTCAGTGTCAAGGACGTTCTATTTTCTAGCTTAGCGTTTACAACTACTTATCTAAAAAAGCCTGATATGAGATAAGCAGACTCATATCAGGCTTTTTTTAATATAATTTATTGATCCGCAAACTATGTGTGATAAGGATTTCATTAAAGAAGTTTCATACCCTAAAAACCAACTTGGCTTACAGCATATGTGGCATGCTCTGCGCTGAATCCTTCAAACGTTAATTGATCGATCAACCCCTGTCTTGAAAAAGAGGTGTAGTCAAGATAATCCTGCGCCATCATAACCGCCTGCTCCTGCCAATCCACCGTAATATTCTCCACAGCAAAAGCAGCTTCCTCCTGGCTGAACCCCTCAAACACTAACTGTTCCATCAATCCAGACTTGGAAAAGGCCGTGTAATTAAGGTAGTCTTCCGCCATTGAAATCGCCTGTTCCTGAGAAAGAGTTAAGCTGTTTTCTTCCGCTTCTGCAGCTTTACGCTCCTCTTCAGCCTTTCGTTCCTCCTCTTCTTTCCTGGCTTGCTCTTCTGCCTCCTTCGCTTCCTGTTCTTTCTTTGCCTGCTCCTCTGCTTCCCTGGCCTCCTGCTTTTGTTCTTCAGCTTCCTCAGCCTCTAGTTCTTCCTGCTCCGCCTTATCTTCCGCCTCCGTATCCTCTTCAGAAGCATCCACTGCTGCATCTTCAGAAACAGGAGAATCTTCCTCCATGGATCCAATAACAAACACCAGGACTAATACTGCTAAAAGGCAGCCGCCCGATTTGGCGAAGTTACCGCGTCTGTTCCCCTTGCCTGCCAATGCCAAGACAACAAAGAATACCACACCGGCCAAAGCAGCTAACAATAAAAGTACTAAAAACGTATCCACTGATCCATCTCCCCCCATTAGAAATGAAACACAAGCACAACTATGGATATATATGCTTACGTCACGGAGAAAATTAAAGGAAAAGTCCCCAGAAGTTCAAGGAACTTCTGGGGACTGGTTATAATTCTTGTGTTTTATTTTACTGGGGCATAGGAAGGTTATATCTTTTTTTGATGAATAACATCTTTTCAACCAAGGGTTGGAGGAAAGGTTACATCATGCCGCCCATTCCGCCCATGCCACCCATATCAGGCATGCCGCCGCCAGCATTCTCTTCAGGAATGTCTGCGACTACCGCTTCTGTTGTCAAGAACATAGCGGCTACGGAAGCTGCGTTTTGAAGCGCAGAACGCGTTACTTTCGTTGGGTCGACGATACCTTGTTCGACCATGTTCACCCATTCGCCTGTTGCTGCGTTGAATCCTACGCCTACGTCTTCGCCTTTCAGACGTTCAACGATGATGGATCCTTCCAGACCGGCGTTGTGAGCGATTTGGCGGACCGGCTCTTCCAAGGCGCGAAGGACGATGCTTGCACCAGTCGCTTCGTCGTCGGAAAGCTCAAGGCCTTTGACAGAGTTGATGATGTTGACTAGAGCTGTACCACCACCGGCAACGATACCTTCTTCTACAGCTGCTCGTGTAGAGTTAAGGGCGTCTTCGATGCGTAGTTTACGCTCTTTCAATTCTGTTTCTGTCGCTGCTCCTACTTTGATGACAGCTACGCCGCCGGAAAGTTTAGCAAGGCGCTCTTGCAGTTTTTCTTTGTCGAATTCAGAAGTTGTTTCTTCTGACTGGGCACGGATTTGTGCAACGCGGGCAGAGATCTGCTCTGGGTTGCCGGCACCTTCGACGATAGTAGTGTTTTCTTTTGTGATGACGGCTTTGGACGCGCGTCCAAGCTGGTCGATCGTTGTATTCTTCAGATCAAGTCCAAGGTCTTCTGTGATCACTTGGCCGCCTGTAAGTGTCGCGATATCTTCAAGCATCGCTTTACGACGGTCACCGAATCCTGGAGCTTTGACAGCTACAGCGTTGAATGTACCGCGTAGTTTGTTGACGACGATCGTCGCAAGTGCTTCGCCTTCTACGTCTTCAGAGATCAATAGAAGCGGCTTGGACTGCTGGACGACCTGCTCAAGGACAGGAAGAACTTCCTGGATGTTGTTGATTTTCTTATCTGTAATCAAGATGTACGGGTCTTCAAGAACCGCTTCCATCTTGTCTTGGTCTGTGACCATGTATGGAGAAGCGTATCCGCGGTCGAACTGCATACCCTCCACCACTTCAAGCTCCGTGTTGAATCCTTTAGATTCTTCGATCGTGATGACACCGTCGTTACCAACGCGTTCCATCGCTTCAGCGATCAGCTGGCCTACTTCGTTGTCGGCAGCAGAGATGCTCGCTACCTGCGCGATAGACTCGCGGCCTTCGATCGGCTTGGAGATTTTGCGAAGTTCTTCTGTAGCAACAGCTGTTGCTTGTTCAATTCCGCGGCGGATTCCTACTGGATTCGCACCGGAAGTGACGTTCTTCAGTCCTTCACGGATCATTGCTTGTGCAAGAACCGTCGCTGTAGTCGTACCGTCCCCGGCTACATCGTTTGTTTTGGAAGCTACTTCAGAAACGAGCTGTGCTCCCATGTTTTCGAACTGGTCTTCCAATTCGATTTCTTTCGCGATGGTCACACCATCGTTCGTGATCAGTGGAGAACCGTATTTTTTATCCAAAACGACGTTACGTCCTTTTGGTCCGAGTGTTACTTTTACAGCATCTGCTAATGTATCAACACCACGAAGCATGGAGCGTCGTGCGTCTTCACTAAATTTGATTTCTTTAGCCATTTAAAAATGCCCTCCTCATTAAAATCGTATTTCTAAGTATTTATAGAAAGAAAGTGACTACTGGATGACAGCCAGTACATCTGATTCGCGCAGAATCAAGAATTCGCTGCCTTCGTATTTCACTTCTGTACCTGCGAACTTGGAGTAGATGACGCGGTCGCCTTCTGCAACTTCAAGCGCTACTTTTTCTCCGTTTTCTGTCACACGGCCGGAACCGACAGCGACGACTTTACCTTCGAGCGGCTTTTCTTTCGCTGAATCCGGAAGTACGATTCCGCTTGCAGTAGTTTGTTCTTCCTCAACTAGTTCAATAACAATACGATCACCAAGTGGCTTTAACAATTAGGACACCCTCCTTGATATGGTTGTTTCAAATTTTTTGTCGTTTATTAGCACTCGATGTTGGTGAGTGCTAACACAGTTATTATAATAATAAATCTCCCTTCGTTTTTCAAGTAGGAACTACACAATTTTTTTGCTTCTTTTTCGACAATATTCGTACGATAACCCTTATTTCTTACGTGAGGTTTTGAAACTGTGATAAAATACATAAAGTATGGATATTGAGGTTCACGGGCGGACGTTGTCTTGACCCGTTTACTGTTATATAAAAGGAGCCGTGAATTTATGCCAAACCGTTATTGGTATATCATTCTGACTTATGTTATTACACAGTTATCCGCCCTTGCCGGTGCACCGCTTCTGGTGGCTCTCGGTATGGGAAGGTATGATGCCGTCGCCGTCTGGTCCGTCGCCAGCTTCACGATCGCGACGATCATCATCTTGATTCTGCTGAAGCCTGATCTTCGGGAAGAAATGACGAGAAGCGATCGTTCCTCGGCCGGGTCTGTCGTGCTTTGGTCGATTGCGGGTGTATTCCTGGCGTTGTTCGCCCAGGCGATTGCAGCTACGATCGAATCGCAGCTGTTCGATGTGCCGGCAGGGTCCGAGAATACGATGGGGTTGATGGAGATTGCGCGTCAGTCACCGCTGTTCATCCTGCTTCCGGTCGTGTTTGCACCGATTACGGAGGAAATCCTCTTCCGTAAAATCATTTTCGGGTCGATCTATAAACGAACGAACTTTTTCTTAGCCGTTCTCGTATCGTCCTTGATCTTCGGTGCTTTTCACTTTGATTTCACCCACATGCTAGTCTACTTCTCCATGGGAGTCGTATTCGCCTTCCTGTATGTCAAAACAAAACGAATTATTACACCAATCGTGGCACATATGGCGATGAACTCGTTCGTTGTCATCACGCAGTACTTCCTCACGGAGGAAGACATCAGAAGGATGCAGGAACAATTGGAGACCATCTTTATTGGAGGCTTTTTATAATTATGAGAACATCACCAATGTTCATGGCCATGCTCTACCTTTCCATGGGCGTCGCCTTCACGTATATTGCGGCCCAGTCGGCCGGTGAGACCGTGTGGAATGCGATGACCATCATCCTGGCGTCGGTCGCGACCGTCAACATCGCCGTCGCCATCCGGCTGTTTAATCTTCACAGGAAAATACAGCAGGCAAAAAATAAGAAAGAATAACAAAAGCAGGAGCTGAGCAGCTCCTGCTTTTTTATGTCTTGTTTAGTGGGCATCAGACGTGAGAAGCGGGCTCTGGGAAAGGAAAGGCTTTCCGTGGGGCGGCCGGTGAGCCGCCTCATCGCGCTGCTCTTCCGGGGTCTCACCTGTTCCGCTAATCCCATCGGAGTCCCTCCTTTCCCTCCGCCCTGTATGTCAAACACAGCACCACAATACCAGTTCCTGCCCTCCGCTATCTTTATCTTCATTTCCTCAGAGGAAGATATGCAGGATCGGAGCCCGTCCCTCCCAGACCTATCAAACCACCTATTCCTTCGAGTCGTCCTGTGCTCCTTTTAGTATAAAGGAGAAAGGAATGGCAAGGACGAGGACGACGCCGGAGACGAGGAAGGCTTCATTCAGCGTCTGCAGCGTGGCGGCCTGGAGGTCGATGTCGGAAGCCGCCTGGATCTGCGCCCTCCGCACTTCATAATAGACAGAGAAAAAGACGATGCCTATCGAGGACGACATCTGGCGGATGATGTTGTTCATCGCGGACCCTTGCGCGACGAGATGATCCGGGATGCTGTTCATGCCGGACGTCGTCGCCGGCATATTGCCCATCCCCATCCCGACGCCGCGGACTGTATTCAACAACAGGATCAGCCAGTAGGGTGTCGACAGGTGAAGGAAGCCGAGGGCGAACGTCGCTGCCGCCATGATGGCAAGCCCCGGCGGGACGACATAGCGCGGCCCCTTTTTATCAAGGATTCTTCCTCCGAGCGACATGAATACACCGCTCGCAGCCGCTGCCGGCAGGAATAAGAGCCCCGTCATCACTTCACTCCAGCCGTAGACGTTCTGGATCAACAGCGGCAGCAGGAAGATCCCGGAGAAGAGCCCGATCGAGGCGGCGGATGTAACGACAATCGATGCCGCATAAGTCGGGACCCGGAACACCGACAGGTTCAACAGCGGATCGTCCTGTCGGTTCTCGTAGAAAACGAACAGCACGACGGCTGCGAGTCCGACGACGATAAGGACGATGTTGATCGGGTCCAGCAGGTGATCCAGCGTCCTCCCTCTTCCGAGTGCAAACAGCAGACCGCCGATGCCGAGCGATACAATAAGAAATCCGACAAGGTCGAATTTCTTTTCGGGATGGGTTTCCGTCCGCTCCAGGTATTTCGAAGAGAGGACGAGTCCCGTCAGGCCGAACGGAATGTTCAAGGCGAAGAGCCACGGCCAGTCGACGTATTGGATGAGAAACCCGCCGATCGTCGGTCCGATTGCGGGGGCGACCATAGCGGCGATGCCGTACACGCCGACAGCAAGGCCCCGTTCGTGCCGGGGAAAGGACTGGAAGATGAGCGCCATGGCGATCGGCAGCATCAGACCACCGGCTATGCCCTGGATGGCCCGGGAGACGATCACCATCGAGAGCGTCGAGGAGAAGAAGCCGCACAGTGAGCCGACAAGGAAGAGACAGAGCCCGGACAGGTACACCTTTTTCTTCCCGAACCGGTCGCCGAAGTAGCCGGTCAACGGCATCGTCATCCCCATCGCGACCATGAAGATCGTCAAAATCCACCCGACAGAGACGGCATTGGAATCGAATATTTCTATAAAACGTGGCAGAATCGGATTCAGCATGCTGTTGTTCAGAATGACGGTGAAGGTTCCGAACAGGACAGACACGACGACGAGCCACTTATTAGGTAATCGTTTCATCGTACCTTACCTCCTTAATTACCTAGTTACTATACCACCATCCTGCAACTCTAATCGCCGCTCGACCGATTTACGAGAGCGGAATCTTTTTTTTTTGTAATCGCTTCCCTTCTCCCGCCTATGTTTATAACGTTTTTCAAGGTGGGTATAACAAAGAAGAATCACACAAGGAGGCGAACCATTTATGGGACGTTTAGATAACAAAGTAGCTGTCGTGACCGGTTCTGCGACAGGAATCGGAGCGGCAACCGTGAAATTATTCGCAAAGGAAGGCGCGACGGTGGTCTGTGCCGACATCAATGTCGATGCCGTGAAGAAGACAGTGGATGAAATTCATAACGAAGGCGGCGAGGCGGAGACGTACACGCTCGACGTATCGAAAGAGGACAGCGTTTCGGCATTTGCTGATTACCTGAAGAAGACATATGGCAACATCGATGTCCTGTTCAACAACGCAGGGATCGACGAAGAAGGCGGCAAAGTGCACGAATATCCGGTCGATCTCTTCGACCGGATCATCGCCGTCGATCTGCGCGGAACGTTCCTGACGAGCAAATACCTGCTTCCATTAATGATGGATAACGGCGGATCGATCATCAACACATCTTCCATGTCCGGAAGAGCTGCCGACCTCGACCGCTCCGGCTATAACGCGGCGAAAGGCGGAATCACGAACTTCACCCGTGCGATGGCGATCGACTACGCCCGTGACGGCATCCGCGTCAACTCCATCGCTCCCGGTACGATTGAGACACCGCTTGTAGACGGCCTTGCCGGTTCGAAGGAAGATAAGGAAGGACAGGAATTCCGCGATGCCAACAAGTGGATCACTCCACTCGGCCGACTCGGAAGCCCGGACGAAATCGCATCCGTCGCCCTGTTCCTCGCCAGTGACGACAGCTCCTATGTAACCGGAGAGGACATCACCGTCGATGGCGGCATCATGGCCTACACGTGGCCGGGTAAAATGCTGATCGATAAGAAATGGAAAGAAGAAACCGAATAAGAATAACAAAAAAAGATGCCGGAGCCGGCATCTTTTTTTTCAATCCTCTATTTTTCCATCCAACGGATAATGCTTCAAAAAGTATACGAGCGCTTGAAGCTCAATCGCAAGATCGATATGATGCACCCTCACATCAGACGGCACGTTGATTCGAGCCGGCGTGAAGTTCAGGATACCCGATATTCCGCCCTCGACGAGACGGTCGGTGATCGCCTGCGCCTCTGAGGCAGGAACCGTCAGAATCGCGACCTTCAAATCGCCGATCTTCTTCTCCAGATCATCGATGTGATGGACCTCCACCCCGCCGACTTCACTCCCGATCCGATTCTCACTCGCATCGAAGGCAATCTCGATCTTTGTATTATTGTTCTTCGTGAAATTGTAATTAAGGAAAGCCGTTCCCAGGTTCCCGACACCAATCAGCGCGACACGTGTCGTCTCGTCCTGATCCAGCGTCTTCCGAAAGAAGGAAAGCAGGTACTCGACATTGTAACCATAACCTTTCTTCCCGAGGGCTCCGAAATAGGAGAAATCACGGCGGATGGTTGCGGAATCGACTTTGACTGCCTCACTCAATTCTTTCGATGACACCCGCAGTTTCCCCTGGCTGTGCAGGTTGTTCAGGAAACGGTAATATAACGGAAGCCGCTTCGCTGTCGCCTGAGGGATTTTCGCTTGTTCTATATCCATTGTCGTCTCTCTGCTCCTTTACTCGTCATTTCTTCGGTAATCTCCGTTCTTCCCTCCGGTTTTCTCTGCAAGGTAAGTCGGACCGATGACCATGCCTTTATCTACTGCTTTACACATATCATAAACCGTCAATGCTGTGGCAGAAGCGGCCGTTAGCGCTTCCATTTCTACCCCGGTGCTTCCCTTCGTCTTCACGGAAACCTCGATCAGCAGCTTTTTCGTTTCCCCTGTTTCCCAATCGAAGAATACATCGATTCCCTTCAAGGAAAGCGGATGACACATCGGAATCCAATCCGACGTTTTCTTCGCTGCCATGATTCCGGCGACTTGGGCGACCGCGAGCACGTCCCCTTTGGCCATTGTCTGGTTGGTAATCTTCTCGTATATTTCTTCCTTCACTTCCACACTCGTTCTCGCAACAGCCGTCCGGACCGTATCGTTTTTCTCTGATATATCGACCATCCGTGCCCGGCCCTGCTCATTAAAATGACTGAATTCCGCCATCTCCAACTACCCCTTTTATGTGATTGGTCATGCCGCAGGCGGCAACACTAGTTTCATTTTAACAAAAAATCACAGGGAAGTCGTTAAAGTTTTCACAATCTCGCGAGGGCTTCTGTTGCTAGCAGGCTCACCGATGATATACACTTGATTTATCGAGGTGAAACGACATGATTCTCATGCAGTTGAATCAATTGGAAAAGCGTTTCGGCGCTGAATTGATTTTATCTAATATTAAACTGGAAGTACAAAAGAACGACCGAATCGCCATTGTCGGCAGAAACGGTGCAGGAAAGTCGACCCTGCTGAAGATGATGGCCGGCGAGATGAGCTATGATGAAGGAAACATCTTCATGCCGAAGGAAACGACGCTCGGATATCTCGCTCAAAACACAGGCCTGCAGTCCGACGAAACGATCTGGAATGAAATGGAGAAAGTCTTCCTCCATCTGAAGGACTTAGAGAAAGAGCTTCGCGCGATGGAAGCGAACATGGCAGACCCTGACCTGATCTCGGATCAGGAGCGCTACCAGCAGTTATTGACCGATTATGACCGCAAGCAGGAATACTTCAAGAACGCAGGCGGATACCAATACGAAGCGGATATCCGCTCGGTACTGAACGGGCTGAATTTCCAGCATTTCAACTGGGATACACCGATCACGTCCTTAAGCGGCGGCCAGAAGACGAGGCTGGCACTCGGGAAGCTGCTGTTGAAGAAGCCCGACGTGCTTATTCTCGATGAACCGACCAACCACCTGGACATCGATACGATCTCCTGGCTCGAAGGGTACCTGCAGGGCTACCAAGGTGCGGTCGTCATCGTTTCCCACGACCGCTACTTCCTCGATAAGATCGTCAACACGGTCTACGAGATTGCCTTCCAATCCTCTAAGAAGTATCACGGCAACTACAGTAACTACCTGAAACAGAAAGAAGCCGACTTCGAGCAGGAAATGAAGCGATTCGAGAAGCAGCAGGAAGAGATCAAACGGATGGAGGACTTCATCCAGAAGAACATCGTCCGTGCGACGACGACGAAGCGCGCCCAGAGCCGGCGTAAACAGCTGGAGAAAATGGACCGGCTGGAAAAACCGAAAGACGATAACCAATCCGCGAAGTTCAGCTTCCAAGTGGCGAAGCGCAGCGGAAACGATGTGCTGAAACTGAGAGACTATGCGTTCCGTTATCCGGACAGTGATACGAACCTGTTCGACAAGGTTTCCCTTGATCTGAACCGAGGCGATTCGGTGGCCCTCGTCGGTCCGAACGGGGTCGGAAAGACCACCCTCCTTAAGACGATCATCGGCGATTTGGAAGCCGTCAAAGGAGACAAGCTGATCGGCACGAACGTCCAGATCGGTTACTACGATCAGGAACAGAATAAGTTGAATTCCACGAAAACCGTTCTGAATGAGCTATGGGACGATTACCCGATGAAAAATGAGAGGGATATCCGGACCATTCTCGGAAACTTCCTTTTCTCAGGCGAAGATGTCCTGAAGCCGGTCTCTGCCTTGAGCGGTGGAGAGAAGGCACGTCTCTCCCTCGCCAAGCTGATGATGCAGGAAGCGAACTTCTTGATTCTGGATGAGCCGACCAACCACTTGGACCTCGACAGTAAAGAGGTGCTGGAAGCCGCACTCGTCGACTATCCAGGAACGTTACTGTTCGTCTCCCACGACAGATACTTCATTAACAAAATCGCGACACAGGTCGTCGAGATGAATTCGGAGGAAACGAGACTGTTCCTCGGAGATTACGACTACTATGTGGAGAAGAAACAGGAAGAATATGAACTCGAGCAGCTGGAAGCCGAAGAGCGGCGCCTGAAAGAGCCCGCCAAGCACGAGCCACAGGCCAAGAACAGCTTCCAGGAAGATAAAGCTGCGAAGCGGGAAGAGCGGAAGAGAAACCGCCGTATCGCTGAAATAGAAGCGGAGATTGAACAGATCGAGCAGCAGCTGGAAGAGAATGAAGCCTTACTCTGTGATCCGGAAGTCTACCAGGACCACGAGAAGTCACTTCAGCTCACGCAGGACAATGCCGAAAAGCAATCCGCTCTCGAGCAGTTGATGGAAGAATGGGAAACGCTGCACGATGAATAAGAAGAGAGCATCCACAGATGGTGGGTGCTCTTTTTTCGTCCTTATTTCTCTACAGATTATCAACAAAGTTACTAACAGATGTGTATTTGATTTATCGGTTTTCAACAGGGTTATGCACATTATCCACAATAAAACCCGGCGTTATCCACAAAAATGGTATCGCTTTCTTTTAAGATCGCACATATCCACAACCTGGAAACCAAGCGCATACTTATACACATGTGGATAAGAAAACAAAAACCCTCCATGAAGGAGAGCTTTTGTCACCTCTTACTTTTTCCTTGCGCCGAACTGTTCTAAATCGAGCCCGGGGTTCGCATTGAGATCCCACTCGGACCGATGTCCTTGGTTGAAAGCAACTGCCCCTGCTGCTGCAATCATTGCTGCATTATCTGTACACAGCGACAGTGGAGGAATGAGCAGTTCTGTATCGATATCCACAAACTTCTCCTGAAGCGCCTGACGCAGCCCTCTGTTTGCAGCCACGCCTCCGGCGACGATCATTTGCTTGACGCCGTATTCCTCAGCCGCGCGGGCCGCCTTCGTCGATAAGACATCGACGACGCTCGCCTGGAAGCTTGCCGCTACATCGGCATCCTTCAGCACTTCTCCCCGCTGCTTCGCTTTATGAAGCCGGTTGATGACGGCAGATTTCAAACCGCTGAAACTGAAGTCGTACGAGCCTTCTTCCAGCCAGGCACGTGGGAAGTCAATCGTCTCTTCTCCTTCTTGTGCCAGCCGGTCGATTTGAGGGCCGCCTGGGTATGGCAGCTTCAACGTACGTGCCACTTTATCATAGGCTTCCCCTGCGGCATCATCCCTCGTTTCTCCGATGATTTCATAGGAGCCGTGCTCTCTCATCAGGACAAGCTCGGTGTGCCCTCCGGAAACGACCAGGGCGAGCAGCGGGAACTCGAATTCTTTCTCCAAACGGTTGGCGTAGATATGGCCGGCGATATGGTGGACGCCGACGAGCGGTTTCTGCTTCGCAAAGGCGACGGCTTTTGCTGCATTCACCCCTACTAAAAGGGCTCCTACCAATCCCGGTCCTTCGGTAACGGCGATCGCATCCATGTCATCGATCGTCATCTCCGCCTCGTCCAACGCTTCTTCCAGTGTAATCGTCATCTGTTCGATATGGTGTCTTGAAGCAATTTCCGGAACGACCCCGCCGAACCGCTTATGGCTCTCGATTTGAGAAGCCACGACGTTTGCTACCAGTTCTCTTTCATTTTTTACGATGGCGACAGCTGTTTCGTCACAGCTTGTCTCAATTGCCAGTATATATTGATCCTTCGTCATTTTAATCCCACCCACATTACTAACGCATCTTCTCCGTTGTCGGAGTAATACCGTTTGCGGATTCCACCCGGTACCAGTCCGAACTTCCGGTACATATGCTGCGCGGCTGTATTTGATACCCTCACTTCAAGGGAGAGTTGAATCGCTCCATGTTCAATCGCTTGTTCGCACGTATGGCGGAAGAGGTTCTCCCCGTGCTTTTGTCCCCGGTAGTCCGGATGGATGGCGATATTGGTGACGTGTGCCTCGTCGATGATGAGCCACAAACCGCAATATCCGATAATCCTGCCCTCTTCTTCGACGACATAATAGTGGGCGTACGGATTATCATCCATCTCCTTTTGAAAGGTTTCCTCCGACCACGGGACAGGGAAGGAAATCTTCTCTACTTCCATGACCCCTTCCACATCCGCAGGCGTCATCTGTCTGATTGCTGCCATGTCACTGCTTCTCCTGCTGTTCCAGCCATTTGACTTCGGCCTCCGGCAGACGCAGATAATTCGGTACCAGATCATGCAGCGCCCCAGGTTCCCGGTCCACTGCGACGTCTGCAAGGATGGATGGACGAGCAAATTGGTAGGGCGCAGCCGGGATGACCGCTTTTTCCCCGAGGACTTCTTCAATCTTCTCCTGATGGACGGCGATATCCTGACTAAGGAACAGAACAGGACGGTCCAATTCTTTCAATTGGTTCAGCCAGTCTTCCATAAGTATGTTCGTCTCCTCCATCACGACCGTCATGGATGAATCGTAAAGCCCTGTGTACACAAGACCACGGCGCGCATCAAAGAAAGGACATACAAATCCATCAAAGAATGCGCCTTGACGGGCAACAGCCTCCAGACTGGAAATGCCGACTACAGGAATGCCGAGTGCCCATGCCATCGTTTTCGCCGTCGTAAGACCGATACGCACGCCTGTGTAAGAACCGGGTCCGTGTGCGACAGCAATTCTGTCCAGCTCTTCCGGTTTCGTACCCGTTTCCTCCATCAACTGGTCGATCGCAGGCATGAGGCGGATCGAATGGTTTTTTTTCATATTCGTAACATATTCACCAGCGACGGTGCCGTCTTTCAGAACGGCCACCCCCATCACATAATTGGACGTGTCGATCGCAAGTATATTCATAATAAAATCTCCTTACATATCGCATCGAAATGTTCCGATTTCGCATCGAGTTTAATGGAACGGGTCGATTCGTCTTTGTAGTGGATCGTGATGTCGAGACGCTCCTCCGGCAGGTACTCCCAGATGAACTGCGCCCATTCGACGACCGTGACGCCTTCGCCTTCAAAGTACTCTTCAAAGCCGAGGTCTTCCTCGCTGTCCTCCAAACGATAAACGTCCATATGATAGAAAGGCATCCGTCCCTGGTACTCCTTCATGATCGTGAACGTCGGGCTGTTTATATTCCTCGTTACACCGAGACCTTTTCCCAGTCCCTTCGTAAACGTCGTTTTTCCAGCGCCGAGATCTCCTTCCAGCGTCAGCAGATCTCCAGGTACAAGTCGTTCTCCAAGCCGCTCTGCAAGGCGCTGCGTCTCTTCTGCAGAAGAGCTGATGCATTCATATATAGCCATAGGTTCATTCACTCCTCAAATGCGTGTAACCGGACTTTTCCAGCCGTTTTCTTTGTCCATGTTCCTGTAAATAGACAGAAGCTTCCTCCTGACGTTTGGAAGTAACACTTCCAACCCGGGTAATACGAAGTTTCAGCTGCTCCGCAATCTGCTGAACGCGTTCCCAATCCGTTTCCGGGACGGTTCCGAGCAGCTCAAAATCTTCCCCGCCGGAAAGCATCCACTCTTTATATCGATCCGGATATACATGCATCAATGCATCCGAATACGGGAGATAGTCCGCATCAATAATCAAATCGACATCACTTGCTTCTGCTATTTCATTTGCTTCGTTGGCAATACCGTCACTGATATCGTTCAACGCCACTCGTTCCAAATTGGAGAGTCCTGCTGCGAAAGAAACCCTGGGTAACGGCATCCGGTGTCTTTCCACAAGAAAAGCCGTCTCCTTGTCCGGGTTCTCCCCTTCTTTAAGGAGCCATTCGAGTCCTCCGCGCGAATCTCCGAGCGTACCTGTGACGAAGACAACATCAGCAGGCTGAGCCACAGAACGATACCTTGCTTTATTTTTATCGACCATCCCGATCACCGTAACCGTCACAGAAAGCTCCTGTCCGGAAACGGTGTCCCCGCCGATCAAATCCATATGATAACCAGCAGCAAGAGCATCCATGCCTGCATACAGGTCATGAAGCTCCTGCTCTTCCCAATGGGAAGGGATCGTGATGGAAACGAGATAATAAGCAGGCGTACTCCCCATCGCAGCCAAATCACTTATATTGGCTGCCAACACCCGGTGACCGACATGATAAGGAGCCATTGTATCTTTCGTGAAATGGACCCCCTCCACCATCGTATCCACCGCTGTGACGATATCACTTGCGGGAGCGCGAAAAACAGCCGCATCATCCTGAATTCCTTTAATCAGAGAAGACTGCCGATAAAACTTCGGTTGAATTGATTGAATAAACGAAAACTCATCCATACATACGTCCCTTTCAATAAAAAAGTCTTTCTTCTTCTATTATACCAACAGGACGCTTAATATAAAAAATTCCATAATAAAAGCCTTAGGAAAGCATCCTAAGGCTGGAAGTTTAATTTTAAATAGTGGCGGTCCGGACGGGACTCGAACCCGCGACCTCCTGCGTGACAGGCAGGCATTCTAACCAACTGAACTACCGGACCAAACATTTAAAGACTAAAGTAAAATCGACACAGTGATCGATTTAAATTGGTTGCGGGGGCAGGATTTGAACCTGCGGCCTCCGGGTTATGAGCCCGACGAGCTACCAGACTGCTCTACCCCGCGATATTGTGGGAATATATATCCCATTATAATGGTTGTAATCAATGTGGCGACGTCCTACTCTCACGGGGATCTACCCGACTACCATCGGCGCTGAAGAGCTTAACTGCTGTGTTCGGCATGGGAACAGGTGTGACCTCTTCGCCTTCATCACCACATCAATATACATTTGAGGTGAACCCTCAAAACTGGATAAGGAAACATCTTTATCGAAAGAAACGTTTTTCACGCGATCTATGATCAGATAGATAAGTCATCGATCCATTAGTATCCGTCAGCTCCACGTGTCACCACGCTTCCACCTCGGACCTATCAACCTCATCGTCTCTGAGGGATCTTATTTGCTCGAAGGCAAAGGGAAATCTCATCTCAAGGGGGGCTTCATGCTTAGATGCTTTCAGCACTTATCCCGACCACACGTAGCTACCCAGCTATGCTCCTGGCGGAACAACTGGTACACCAGCGGTGTGTCCATCCCGGTCCTCTCGTACTAAGGACAGCTCCTTTCAAATTTCCAACGCCCACGACGGATAGGGACCGAACTGTCTCACGACGTTCTGAACCCAGCTCGCGTACCGCTTTAATGGGCGAACAGCCCAACCCTTGGGACCGACTACAGCCCCAGGATGCGATGAGCCGACATCGAGGTGCCAAACCTCCCCGTCGATGTGGACTCTTGGGGGAGATAAGCCTGTTATCCCCGGGGTAGCTTTTATCCGTTGAGCGACGGCCCTTCCATGCGGTACCGCCGGATCACTAAGCCCGACTTTCGTCCCTGCTCGACTTGTAGGTCTCGCAGTCAAGCTCCCTTGTGCCTTTACACTCTGCGAATGATTTCCAACCATTCTGAGGGAACCTTTGGGCGCCTCCGTTACTCTTTGGGAGGCGACCGCCCCAGTCAAACTGCCCACCTGACACTGTCTCCGGACCGGATCACGGTCCTGGGTTAGAATGTCCGTACAGCCAGGGTAGTATCCCACCAGCGCCTCCACCGAAGCTAGCGCTCCGGCTTCTAAGGCTCCTACCTATCCTGTACAAGCTGTACCAACATTCAATATCAGGCTACAGTAAAGCTCCACGGGGTCTTTCCGTCCTGTCGCGGGTAATGTGCATCTTCACACATAGTATAATTTCACCGGGTCTCTCGTTGAGACAGTGCCCAAGTCGTTGCACCTTTCGTGCGGGTCGGAACTTACCCGACAAGGAATTTCGCTACCTTAGGACCGTTATAGTTACGGCCGCCGTTTACTGGGGCTTCGGTTCAACGCTTCGCTTACGCTAACGCATCCCCTTAACCTTCCAGCACCGGGCAGGTGTCAGCCCCTATACTTCGCCTTACGGCTTCGCAGAGACCTGTGTTTTTGGTAAACAGTCGCTTGGGCCTTTTCACTGCGGCTCCTCGGCAGAGGAGCACCCCTTCTCCCGAAGTTACGGGGTCATTTTGCCGAGTTCCTTAACGAGAGTTCTCCCGCTCACCTTAGGATCCTCTCCTCGCCTACCTGTGTCGGTTTGCGGTACGGGCACCTCTTTCCTCACTAGAGGATTTTCTTGGCAGTGTGAACTCAGGAGCTTCGGTACTATAGTTCCCTCCCCATCACAGCTTGACGTTATGCCGGACGGATTTGCCTATCCGACCGTCTCACTGCTTGGACGTGCACATCCAATGGCACGCTCTCCTTATCCTCCTGCGTCCCCCCGTCGTTCAAACGGAAAGGAGGTGGTACAGGAATATCAACCTGTTGTCCATCGCCTACGCCTTTCGGCCTCGGCTTAGGTCCCGACTAACCCTGAGAGGACGAGCCTTCCTCAGGAAACCTTAGGCATTCGGTGAAAGAGATT